>JBDSEC010000210.1:0-11994 GCA_039920205.1 Pyrinomonadaceae bacterium | reverse complement strand
GAACTTACCGAAGGATCGTCTCGAACTGGGGGCGCGGACACCTTGTCCGCAGCGAGCGCCGCAGGCGCGAGCGTTCGCGGCAAAGAGGCACGCTGACGCCCACGTGCGAGCTGGGTAACTCCGCGATTGCCTGCGGCAATCGCAGCGGACAAGGGTGTTCGCGCCCCCAGCTTTACAGGCTCCTTAACTTACTTTCGTGTTTTCTTTTGCGTTCGTGCCCGTCGGCTTGAACTGCGCGACGGGCTTTTAATTGCTCAACTGCTTTCATTCGAATTATCGGCGTTTGCCTACCCGGTCCCGGTATTCAATCTGATTTGCCTGCCAACGCTAAGGTTGCGCCGGAACGGGATAGTCAGTCGATATGCCAAACGGTACCGCGCTAAAGCCGGCGCTGCTTTGCAGCAAATACCAGTAACCGTTTGATGGCCGAAAGACCGCCAGATCGGTTTTGCCATCGCCGTCATAGTCAGCCGGTGACGCGATATCTCCATTTTGGCCGAAGCCAATGGCCACGAATTGGCCGGTTGAACTATCCAGCCGATACCAGGCGCCAGTCTCGGGCCGGAACACCGCTATATCGGTCCGCCCGTCGCCGTCATAATCGCCTGGTACAACCGCGTCGCCGCTGGCTCCAAACTGGATACCCGCAAAGCCCGCGGTCGTTTGCAGCAGGTACCACGAACCGGTGGTGAAACGGTATACGGCCAGGTCGGCAAACTTGTCGCCGTCGAAATTTCCCACGATCCCCAGGTCACCCGGAGCGCCAAACTGGACCGCGTTAAACTGCCCGTTGGAACTATTCAGCCAGTACCAGGTGCCGTTACCGGGACGGAAAACTCGAATATCTTTCTTGCCATCACCGTCAACATCTGCCGGGAACGCGATGTCGCCCTGCTGCCCGAATCGGACCGAAGCAAATCCCGCCGTGCTCTGCAGCAGATACCAAGTTCCCGCCGAGCCACGATAGACAGCAATGTCGGTCGCGCCATCACCATCGTAATCACCGGCCGCAAGTTGGTCGGTGGCGAGTCCAAACGAGACGGCAGTGAAACCGACCGAACTGTTAAGCAAGTACCAAGTGGCAGTCTGGCTACGAAAGACCGAAATGTCGGATTTCCCGTCGTCGTCAAAATCGAAGGGTTTGCTGCCCAAAGCGAAGACGTACTCCGAACCGCGTTGATCGGTGGCGCCGACATCGTCAAGAAAAGCTCCCACGACGGCGGTGTCACCGGAAAGTGCCACGCTCCGACCGAAATTGTCGTCCGCCAAACCGTCGAACGCCGCCAGTTTTTGCCGCTGACTCCAGGTCGTGCCGTTGCTTCGACGGAAAATATAAGCCGCGCCTTGGTCGGTATTGGCGCCGACATCATCATCGTCAACGCCCAGGATCACGGCGCCGGCGGAAATGGCGACGCTATTTCCCAGATGATCGTTAGCCTCGCCATCGCTTGCCGTTAGCTTTTGCTGTTGTGACCAGTTGGTACCCGAGCGGGTGAAGACATACGCTGACCCTTGAGCGGTACGACCGCCAACGGTATCGTACGAGGCGCCGATGATCACGTCAGCCGCATTCAAAAAGCCGGTGTCGATGTCAACGCTGCTGCCAAAGAGGTCGTTGGTTGCTCCGTCACTGGCGAACAGTTCCTGCTGCTGGGTCCAAGTAGTTCCCGATCGCGTAAAGATCGACGCGGAACCCTGGTCCGCGTTGCCGCTGACGGTATCTTCGGCGGTTCCGACAACTATATTATTTCCCGAGATCGCGACGCTGTTACCAAACCGATCTTGGGCCGCGCCTCCGTTGGCCGTTAGTTTCTGTTGGAACGACCAGGTCGTGCCGGTGCGCACGTAAACGTAGGCGGCTCCTTCATTGGCATTGTCGCCCACCTCGCTACCCGCCGAACCGACGACCACGGTATTTCCCGAAATGCCCACGCAACGGTCGTCGCCGAAAACGTCACTAGTTCCGCCATCACTGGCGACGATCTTTTGTTGCTGCGACCAGACGGCGCCACTTCGGACAAAAATGTACACCGAACCCTGCGCGTTGTTAGTGCCCACATTATCGATAGGCGCCCCGACGATCACCGTGTCACCGGAAATGGCCACGCTGCTGCCGAATTGGTCTCCGGCAGCCGCCCCGGTTCCCGTTAACTTCGCCTGCTGCGACCATAATCCATTCGTCCCGCGCACGAAAATATAGGCTGAACCCTGGTCGACATTTGCGCCGATGTCATCCAAGGGCGAGCCCACAACCACCGTGTCGCCCGATATCGCGACGCTGTTACCAAAACGGTCGTCAGCCCCGCCATCGTTGGGACCGAGCTTCGCCGTCGCCGAGAAGGTTGGGTCGATCACTAGCGGATAGGCCGCGCCTGCGTCCTCCACTTCCAAAATGACGGTGCCACCTGTAGTTCGCATGCGCGCGCGTAGCTTAGACTTATTCGCATCCCAAACTTTAAGGCTTTCATAATTCAGGACCGTTTCGCCTTGCTGATCAACGAGGCTGAGGGTTTGTCCCGCAGCGGTGGCCCGCGCCGCGAGGTCACCTTCGATCGCCATCGTCAGGTGCAAGTTTCCCGGGCCAGTCAACCGCTCGGGCACGATGAAACCATGTTCCAGACCATCGGGCGTATTGTTAAACCATTCCTCAACCTCGATCGGGTGCGAGGCACTCTTCGAGAGATCGGAAGACAGTCGGTGATGGAGGGTAATTCGATTACCGGTCGAGCGCACGACGCTCGAGGATGCCCGTAGCGTCTGATCGCCCGCCGCCAGGCTCTGCAAGCGCCAATGTGATTGCCAACTGACGCCCTTTGCGCTTGATTCCAGCTGCAACCCGTTCGGTGTGAACGTGCTACGCAACTGATTCGCGTAGTTCGTGGCACTGACGTTTCCGGCAAGCACCTCCGCGTCATACCGAGCGGCGGCTAAGGCTGACTGGATCGATTCGTATTGACCGCTTTCCTTTAGATGAGCGATAGCGCGGTTCCCCGAGAGTGCCGGTAACGTTTGGTCGGTTGGACGCTGGCTGCCTACCGAATTATTAGAGGTTGGTCCAACCATCATGTATCCCGCGGCGAGGAAGATGACGGCGGCCAGGACTAAGAACTTCCGGCCCGGCCGTGTGATCGTTTTGTTCACTACCCGATAAATATCTGTAAATTGAATTCCTGACTTCATGACAAACCTCAGTGATCGATCGAATAAAAGTTATGGCTGTGAAGGCACCGGTATATCGCCTGACATACCGAACGGCTGTGCCGCGAATCCCGAACCCTGAAGCAGATACCAGTAGCCGTTGGCTGGTCGGAAAACTACGAGATCGGATTTGCCGTCGCCATCAAAATCGGCCGGGGCCGGGATATCTCCGTTTTGACCGAATGCGATGGCGACGAATTGACCGGTTGAACTGTCCAGTCGATACCAGGCCCCGGTTGAGGGCCGGAACACGGCGAGGTCGGATCTGCCATCACCGTCAAAATCACCCGCTACCGGCCGGTCACCGTTGGCGCCAAATTGGACACCGGTGAAACCGGCGGTGGTTTGCAGCAAATACCAAGAACCGGTGGAGGGGCGGAATACCGCGAGGTCGGCCAAGCTATCGCCATCAAAATTGCCGGCGACCGGAAGATCACCATTCGCGCCAAACTGGGCAGAGATGAATTGGCCGTTCGAACTATTTAACCGGTACCAACTGCCATTCGCGGGGCGGAAGACCCGCACGTCGGTTTTGCCGTCGCCGTCCGCATCTACGGGAACCGGAATATCACCCGCCTGTCCAAATTGAACGTAGGTGAAACCGGCGGTGCTTTGCGGCAAATACCAAGTTCCGGTCGAAGGACGGAAGACCGCAATATCGGTGTTACCGTCGCCATCGTAATCACCCGCCGCCGGTAAGTCGCCGTTCTGGCCAAAAGCTGTCGCGACGAATTGGTTAGTCGAGCTATCGAGCCGAAACCAGGCAGCGTTCGAGGGACGGAAAACCGAGACATCGGCTTTCCCATCATCGTCAAAATCGAAACGTTTACTGCCGAGGCGGAAGATCTGCGCCGAGCCTCGATCACTGATCCCTAAAACGTCATCGTCAGAAGCGCCGACGATCGCGACCGTGCCCGAAATAGCGACGCTGCTGCCGAACGAGTCTCCCGCATTCGCGTCAAACGCGAACAGTTTTTGCCGCTGATTCCAAGTCGTTCCGCCGGTGCGCGTGAAAACGTATGCGGATCCTTGATTCACCGTTGAGCCGACATCATCAAGATAGGCTCCGATGATGGCCGTACCGCCGGAGAGCGCAACGCTGTCGCCAAATTCGTCGTTGAGAGCGCCATCGCCCGCTACTAGTTTCTGTTGCTCGGTCCAGGTCGTTCCTGAGCGGGTAAACACGTAGGCCGACCCCTGGCTAATGACACCGTTAACGTCGTCATGGGAGGCGCCGACGATGGCGCTGGCCGCGCTCATAAAACCGGTCTCGACGTCAACGCTGTTCCCGAATTGATCACCCGCCGCTCCATCGCTGGCAAACAGCTCCTGCTGTAAAGTCCAAGTCGTACCGCTGCGGGTAAACACATAGGCCGAGCCTTGGGCTTGATCGGCGCCAACGTCGTCGCCACTGACGCCGACCATCGCTGTGGTGCCGGAAATGGCAACGCTGGCGCCAAAATTATCCTGCGCCGCGCCCCCGAGCACCGTCAGTTTTTGCTGCTGGGACCAAACCGTGCCGTTGCGCACAAAGATGTAGGTCGAACCTTGGCCGTTGTTTCCGCCCACTTCATCATTTCGCGCGCCTACGATGACGGTGTCGCCGGAAATGGCAACACTATGGCCGAATTGGTCAAACGCCGCGCTATCGCTGGCTAAGAGTTTTTGCTGCTGGGACCAAACTGTGCCGTTGCGCACAAAGATGTAAGCCGCGCCCTGGTTGCCGGCGGGTACCGAATAAGAACGTGCGCCGATAACTGCCGTATCCCCGGAAATCGCCACGCTATAGCCGAAATTGTCATCCGCGGATCCGTTCGCGGCGGTGAGTTTGACTTGCTGGCTCCAAAGGCCGTTGCTGCCGCGGACGAAAATGTAAGCCGAACCTTCGCTGTCGTGTTGGCCGATGTTATCGAAGTTCGCGCCGACGATCACCGTATCCCCGGAAATCGCCACGCTGCCGCCGAATGCGTCCGAGGCTTCGCCATCATTAGCCACCAGTTTCGCGACTGCCGAGAAAGTTGGGTCGATCACCAGCGGATATTTCGCCGCAGCTTCTTCAACTTCGAGCACCACCGCCGTACGCTGAGTGCTCATCCTAGCGACGATCTCCGTGCCATTCGCGTCCCAGACTTTCAGCTTTTCATAATTCAAAACCGTTTCGCCTCGTGCATTAGTGAGCCGAAGGGTTTGCCCGTTCGCACCCGTCTGTGGCGTCAAATCGCCGTCGATGGCGATCGTCAAGTGGAGCGGGCCGTTGGGGTTTATTAAACGCTCCCGCAGCGTAAAGCCGTGCTCTAATCCGCCAGGAGTGTTGTTGAACCACTCCTCAACAGCGGGCAACGTGTTTTCGAGATCGGAATGATCTGACCTAATTTGGTGCGTGATAACCACGCGATTGCCCGATGTTTTCAACCTGCCCTTACCAACCATTAATCGTTGATCGCCATAGCCGAATTGCCGCAGCCGCCAACGTGATTGCCAGCGGGCGCCTTTCGCGGTGGATTCTAGCCGAAGGCCTTCCGGTGTGAACGTGCTGCGCAGCTGATTCGCGTAGTTCGTGGCCAGGGCGCTTTCGGGATATTCGTCCACTTCATACCGAGCGGCACCTAACGCCGCCTGTATCGATTCATACTGACCGTTATTCTTTAGCTGAGCGACCGCGCGGTCCCCGGAGAGCGGCGGCAATGACGAATCTTTTGGTTGTTGTGAGGCGTGTCTAACCGATGAGGTCGATGCAACCATCAAGCAACCAATTGCGAACGCTATAGTGACCGCCATTACCATCAACTTCTGGACAGAACCGGAGGTGGTTTTATTCAAAACGTGACAAAAATCGCCGAATCGGATAATTAACTTCATGAATACTCCCGGTCTAAATTTTCGCTACCCAATGGAGCACAATCGCGAACTAGTTCGTCATGTCCTTCTCGCGATCTCCTAAGCCAGTACCGATAGCGACGGGCCACAAACGAGTAACGATCCCACCGCCGTTTCCAGTGAGTGAATCTGTCCGGCGTCGATCGATCGAAAGACCGCCGTTTCAGTGATCCTTGACAGAGAAGCAGCTTCGGAAATGGTCAAATGCACAGTTTCCCTTCCGCATCTTCGGCAAAAAACCGCGGCGGATCGGTTCCTTTTGAAGCTGATCTTGGTGATCTCGCGCGTTTCAAAAAAGAGTTCGAGGCGGCGTTTTTCTTTCATTGGCCTGAACCCCCTGCTAATATTCGGCCGGATGGGGAATTCATCACCGGGTTATTTTTTGTGAACGTGGGCATGGCGACGAGCCTATGCCGCGGACCGGTAAAATGTCGTCAATCGGACGGTAAATTTTAGTAAATGTTGGCGAAGTGATAATGAACGACGAGTCGAAACAGACCATTTCTTTTGAAGGCTTCGAACTCGACGCCGCGCACCGGCGCCTGACCTACCAGGGACAGGTCATTCCTTTGAACGCGAAAGCCTTCGACCTACTGGTTTATTTGGCCGAAAACGCGGGCCGTCTCGTCACCAAAAACGAAATCATGGATGCGGTGTGGGCGGATCAATTTGTCGAGGAAGCCAATCTAAAAGTGCAGGTGTCGTCGCTGCGCAAAGCCCTGGGTGAACGAAAGGACGACCATCGCTTCCTGGCGACCATCCCCGGCAAAGGTTACAAATTCATTGCCGACATTCAGAACGATGAAGGCGATCTGATCATTGAGAGCCATCGCGTCTCGCGAATGGTGGTTGAGGAAGAGATCGAAAGGGAAAACCCCACCCGGGCCGCGGGCGCAACTTCGGTTCGCTCCGGCTTGAGTAGGCCGCTGCTACTGGCGATCGGTGGTTCCGCGGTTCTGCTGGCCGTGAGTTTCGTCGCCTTTAGATACTTTTCGGTAGCCAGGTCGGGTGCGCTCTTTGGGAAAACCACCTCTTCGAGAATCACTAACAACGGGGGGGTAACCGATGCCGCCATTTCGGCGGATGGAAAGTACATCACGTACGCCTTGAGCGAGAGCGAAGGCAATAGTTTGTGGATCCAGCAAGTTGGCACCGCGAGCGTCCTTCGGTTAGTGCCGCCCGCGGAGGCTCAAGTGGTCGAACTGACCTTTACGCCCGACGGGTCGCATGTTGTTTATAGTCTCTTTCGCGCCGGCCAGGCTGATCTGGAGTTTTACCGCGTCACCACGCTCGGTGGGGTTATCGAAAGGATCCCCCACGTGATCGCCAGTTTTGTCGCGTTTGCGCCCGACGGAAAACGGATCGCATATGCGCAAGCGGATTCCGCCGCCGGACAGAATTATTTGGTCATCGCGGATGCCGATGGAACTAATCAGCGAACGATCGCAACTAAAGGTCACCCCAACACCTTCGAGACCAACGCCTCGGTCGTTGCCTGGTCTCCCGATGGTGAAACGATCGCTTGTCTGGTCAATCATTTTGACGCCGATGCGAGTTATTCTCAGGTCGTCGGGATAAACACCAAAGACGGCAGCGAAAGACTCTTAAGCGAGCAGCGTTGGTATGACGTTTTCGATATTGACTGGTTACAGACCGGCGGCGGGCTACTGATCTCGGCCAGCGAAGGGCTTTCGGGCCGGAACCAGATCCATTTTCTGCCCCAACCGGCCGGTCCGGCCCGACCGGTCACCAACGATCTGAACCAGTACAATTCCGTGAGCGCCACGGCCGACGGCAGATCGTTCGTAACAATTCAAAGTAATACCGTGAACAGCATCGCTGTGGGCCAGACTGATGCGGATCCAAGTGGGTTTCAGGAAGTACTTTCCGAAACTGGTGAACTATTTCCGCTGGTATGGCGCCGGGACGGACGGATCGTCTATCGATCGAACAAGGATGGCGTGGCCAATCTATGGACCATGGATGCCAGCGGCGGAGACCGCCGGCAACTAACCGTCAATGCGCAAGTCGATTCACGCGGCCTTTGCGCTTCACCGGACGGCAAGTTTCTGATATTCGGTTCGTGGCGCGGCGGAAAATCAAACTTATGGCGGGTTGACGCAGACGGGGGAAATTTGACGCAGTTGACCAATGGCGACGCCGATGTCTATCCGAGCTGTTCGCCGGACAATCGAATGGTTATTTATCAGCGGGGGCTGCACACCCAACCGATATTGTGGAAGGTCCCCCGGTCCGGCGGCGAACCGGTTCAACTAATGGAATCTCGCGCTAAATGGAGTGCCATTTCCAACGACGGCGCCCAAGTAAGTTATTTCTTCATGGCCGATGGCAAATGGAATTTCGGGATCGTTTCTTCGAATGGCGGCACGGTCACACAGCGCCTGGAAGTCCCGGCGAATCTGCAGGGCTCGACGACCGCTTGGTCCACGGATGATCGATCCTTGTTCTATATCGGTAAGGTGGGCAGTGTGGGCAATATTTGGTCGTTACCGTTGGATGGCGCCGCGGCAAAACCCTTAACGAAATTCACTTCGCATTCGATCGACAATTTTTCGTTCGCGCCGGATGGGAAACGCCTGGCCATTGCCCGCAGTTTGACCGTTAGCGATGCAATGTTGGTGACGAACGTGCCGTCGCCGTGAAAGATTTCGCGTTGGGTTAACCTGGCGTTGAGGACGTTGGCGCGTGCTGAGTGCGAAGTCAACTTAGTGAGTTGCGTTTTCGCGCTTTGCGCTCATCGCCCGCGAGGACGCGCTTGCCGGAAAGGATGGAGACCGGATGTTTTGAAGCGATGGCGCGCCCGGATGATTAGGCCCAATAGCCATATCGAACCTAACCGGTTAGGACACACGGCATTAATTGGTAACCGAGACGTCGGTCAATGGTCACCCTTCAAACCCTGTTTCGAAAAGGTAATGACCTTTAGTTGAGAAACAGTTTCCCCTCCCTTGGTGGCTGGAACGAATCCGATCTTTTCAATGTCATTCAGTAATTCACTCTTTAGCTCGGGCGGAATAACACCACGGAAAAGGACAACCCGCACCTTACCACTCGCTGCGAACATCAACACAATGGACATTTCAACGGTGAGCTTTTGATTACCCGACGCCGGTGCGAATATAGGGAACGGACTTGTAGTTCGCCGCGCTTTCGTCGTCACCTCCGCTGAAGTGGCCAAAGAGGCATAATCAATTAACCGCGTACGCCTTTGGATCCACTTATTTAAGTCGGAGCGAGGAATGGCTCTATTCAATTCGATGTAGAGAATCGCGCTATTGGCGGCCGCGACCAAAAGCGACCGGACTTCCACGAGACGTGCGTCCACTTCACTTTCATCTAACTTTCCCAGCGAGGCAAAATAATCATTTGGATCAACCTTGGTCGCATTATCGAAAGCTGATAAAGCCAATTCGATTTGGCTCAGTCGTTGGTAGGACAAGCCAAGAAAATACCACGCCAATACGTCCTTTTTGTCCGACTCAACCGCCGCCAGCAAAAGGGTAACCGCGTTAACGGTTTCACCTTTTGTGTAGTGTTCGATCCCTTGCTCGCGCACATGAAAAGTGGATTTAATTTGTTGCGCTGAGGCAGTAAATCCGCCTACTAAAATTAAGAGAAACCCAGCGAGGAAAATTGACGAGGATCTAAACATTACTAATTGAAACATCCCTTCACTGGTCGATAATTTGATGGCGCTTCCCAATCGGGAGTTGCATCTAAAAAGTCAGGATGAGGATTAGTAAATATTGAAATTGCATTGCGACTAGACGTATTGCGACCACGGTATGAACCGGATCTTGAAAGTCACGTGCAGGGCCTCTTCATTCAAGCCCTCGTCCAGAATGCGACCAGGTCCGAACCGGCGAACCGTACCGTTTTCCCAGCTTTACGTCCTTGCTTTTGGCAATTTAGGATTTCTTTGGAGTTAGCGAGTCGGTTTAGTCGCAATGCGGATTGAGAGATCTCCGAGCGAATGTAGCAATGATTCGCAAACATGAAGAGAGGGTAGCGGGAATGCTACCCTCTCTCTATTCGTTTACTGCGACAACATTAAGCCCCGCAGCACTTCTTGTACTTCTTGCCGCTGCCACAAGGGCACGCGTCGTTCTTGCCGACCTTGGGTGCGTCGCGGATGACGGTCTTGACCACGCCGGCCTCTTCTCCGGCGGCGGCTGCGCTCTGGTTCGGGCCGGTGTAATTCAACCGGCTAGCGCGACGTTGGCGACGGCGACGTTCGATCTCTTCCGGTGATTCCTCGGCCACCACCTGCAGGTTAAAGAGCGTGCGGATGGTGGTCGTGTCGATGCGGTCCAGCATCTCGGCGAACATGTCAAAGCTCTGCTTCTTGTACTCGACCAACGGATCTTTCTGACCATATCCGACCAGACCAATGCCCTGACGCAGGTGATCGATCGACAGCAAGTGATCCTTCCACTGCGTGTCGATGATCTGCAGCATGATGAACCGTTCGTAGGTACGCATCGCTTCGGCGCCTACCGCGGTTTCCTTTTCTTCGTACCGCGCCTTCAACTGGTCCCACATCGCCTGCTCGATCTGGGCGGTGGACATCTGGTGGAAATCGATGCCGGCGGCGATCGGATCTACGTCGTAGATCGATTTCATCTGGATCGAATAATTGACCACGTCCCATTTGTCATGCGGGATCTCGACGCCGATGTATTGCGTGCTTAGGTCCAAGAACAGATCGCGCGCAACGCCGGTCTCGCCGATCAGGTACTCGCGCTGGTCGGGTTGTTCCATCAGTTGGCGGCGCAGGCCATAGATGGTCTGACGCTGTTTGTTCATGACATCGTCGTATTGCACGGTGTATTTACGCGCTTCAAAGTTACGGCCTTCGACCGATTTTTGTGCGCCTTCGATCCGCTTGCTGACCATCTTGGATTCGATGGCCACGCCGTCTTCCATGCCTAGACGCTGCATGATCGCCTTGACGCGGTCACCGGCAAAGATGCGCATCAGGTCGTCTTCCAACGAAAGATAGAATCGCGATGAACCAGGATCGCCCTGGCGACCGGCACGGCCGCGCAACTGATTATCGATCCGGCGGGATTCATGCCGCTCGGTACCGATGATGTGCAATCCGCCCGCACCGACCACGGCGCTATGCTCTTCGACGACGATCTTCTTGGCGCGGTCCAGGTATTCATTCCACAGCTCGTCCGCGACGTCATCGGGATCGATCTCGTCGCGCTTTAGGAATTCGCGCGCCATGAATTCTGCGTTACCGCCCAGCAGAATATCGGTACCACGACCCGCCATGTTGGTGGCAATGGTAACGGCGCCCTGGCGGCCGGCCTGGGCCACGATCTCGGCTTCGCGCTCGTGGAATTTGGCGTTCAGCACATTGTGCGGAATGCCGATCTTCAATAAACGCCGCGCGATCAACTCCGAGGTTTCGATCGCCACCGTACCGACCAGAACTGGCTGGCCTTTGCCATTTCGCTCTTGGATGTCCTCGACCACCGCATCCCACTTTTCCAATAAAGTACGATAGATGACATCGGGATTGTCTTTACGAACCATCGGCATGTTGGTCGGGATCGCTATGACCTCCAACTTATAGGTCGAATCGAATTCCGCCGCTTCGGTCAACGCCGTACCGGTCATGCCGCCCAGCTTTTCGTACATGCGGAAATAATTCTGCAACGTGACGGTGGCCAGGGTCTGGTTTTCCTTTTCGATGGTCACGCCTTCCTTGGCTTCGACCGCTTGGTGCAATCCATCGGACCAACGGCGGCCCTTCATCAGTCTGCCGGTAAAGTCGTCAACGATAATTACTTCGCCGTCTTGAACTACGTATTGGTGATCTTTTTTATAGAGCGTGTGCGCCTTCAAGGCCTGCTCGATACAGTGAAGCATTTCCATGTTGGCGGGTTC
>JBDSEC010000209.1:0-3972 GCA_039920205.1 Pyrinomonadaceae bacterium | reverse complement strand
CTTCGGAGAAATTGACTCCTCCTGACCAGCGCGCGGGTCGCCCGCGCTCCGGCTACTACTACCGGACGTAGGCCGACGGCAATGGAATATCGGTGCTGAAGCCAAAGTTGACCGAGCTGACCGAATTGCTCGCGCTATTTAGCGTATAGAACGAATTAGTGGCAGGCTGGAAAACCGTCAGATCCGCCTTGTCATCGTTCTGGGAAACCGCATGCGAACGAATATGTGACCAGGCCAGTGACGTCGCTCGCGGTCAACATTCTATTCCCGTTTTATGCGAGATTTCAAAACTGGGCGGGCCGTATTACGGATTTGACGTCAGCCGCATTAGCTCGATGAACCGATCGAAGTGATGCGAAGCGTCGTGCGGACCGGGTGCGGCTTCGGGGTGATACTGAACGGAAAATACCGGCAATTTTCGGTGGCGCATGCCCTCGACACAGTTGTCGTTCAGATTGATGTGGGTAACCTCAACCTCGGCCGGCAGGCTGTCGGCGGCAACGGCGAATCCGTGATTGTGCGAAGTGATCTCGACCGACGTGCCCGACAATTCCTTGACCGGTTGATTTCCGCCGCGGTGACCGAACGGTAGTTTGTAGGTGCGTCCGCCGAACGCGCGCGACAACAACTGATGCCCAAAGCAGATGCCAAACGTGGGCGTTCCGGAATTGGCCAGTTGACGGATCTCTTCGACCGCTGCGTTCATCGAGGCCGGATCACCCGGACCATTAGAGAGAAAAATGCCATCCGGGGCGAGCGCCAAAACTTCGGCCGCGCCGGTCGCGGCGGGGACGACGGTAACGCGGCAACCCAATTGGGCCAGCGATCGTAGCGAGTTCAACTTGACGCCAAAGTCATAACAAACGACGTGATACATTTCCTGACCGCCCGCCGGGTATTCGTAACGCTCGGCGCAAGTGACCACGCTGGCCAATTCGCGATTCTCCATCGACGGTGACGCCACGGTTTTCTCCAACAAGCTTTCAACCCTTAGATCGGTGCTTGAAAGACAGGCCCGCATCGCCCCCTTATCGCGAATGTGACGCACCAACGCGCGCGTGTCGATGTGGTCGATGCCGACGATATTCCAGCGTTTGAGATACGCATCCAACGTTTCGGTCGAACGCCAGTTCGAGGCGATCCGGCTGGCTTCACGGACCACGAAACCTTCGACCCACGGCCGGCCGGATTCGGCATCCGCATCCGTCACGCCGTAATTCCCGATCAGCGGATAGGTCATACATACGATCTGTCCGGCGTAAGATGGGTCGGTCAACACCTCTTGATAACCGGTCATCGAGGTGTTGAAAACCATCTCGCCAAACACTTCACCGGACGCACCCCAGGCGCGCCCACGAAACGCGCGGCCGTCTTCCAGCACCAACAAAGCAGGTTTAGTATCGAGCATAGGGACTAAATAATATTAGGTTGGTTAGAATTATCCAAAGCGGCGAGCCCCAAAACTCCCCTCCTTGGCTAAGGAGGGGTGGGCGCGGAGCGCCGGGGTGGTTCGTTCGGTAAATGTTCTTTGGTCCGATTTACGATCCTACAGAACTACCACCCCACAGCCGCAAGCAGCTTACCCCTCCTAAGCATAGGAGGGGAGCTTTGCGCGCTTACAGCACCGGCTCTTATTTTCCCGCTCGCTGCAAAAACGCCTCGGCCTTCGCGCGCCACTCGCGTTGCTTTTCATCTACCTCGCCGGCGACGGCATCTACTGACGCAATGCACGCATGCATCGCCGCCACGGCCTCGATCTGGTTGCCCAAACCCTGCTGCGCACGTCCGAGCTCATACCAACCCTCGGGGTCATGCGGACGGTGGTCCAGAAAGCGTTCCAGCGCCTCGACCGCGTCAGTGTATTGACCGGCGCCCAGGTAGGTCGCGCCCACTTCACGCCAGATCTCGTAATCGGCGTGGGCGAAATCATTTTCGACCACCGGTTCGAAATGCTTGATCGCATCGGCCCAGCGCCCTTCGCCGCGCGCGATCCGGCCCAGTTGAAAATGCGCGTCCAGATCATCCGCATCCCGGCTAACGGCGCGTTCAAAACAATCCTTGGCCTTCGCCGTTTCACCGCGTTGCAGCAAAAGCAGGCCCAGATCATATTGCGCGCGGGAATCGAACGGCGCACTGTCGGCGGCGGTAACGGCCTGCTGAAACGCCGCCCCCTGGCGTTGCCTTTCTAAGGTGGACAAAAACGTCGAACGCAAGACCAGAAATGACATCAGCACCAGGATCGGAGCGGAAAGAATCGTGCCGGTCAACCCGGTGGCCATTAACAGTTGGATCGCGAACATGGCCAAATAGCTGGCCAACACGATAACGAATGATCGGGTGCGCGAAAATCCGAATACGACGCGTATCGCCAAATAGAGCGCGATCAATATCGCCGGCACGACCAGCACTTGTAGCCAGGTCATGGCCAGCAATTCCGGGTGACTATCGGCGCCGATCGTCGCGCTTGCCAGGTCGGGTTTTTCGCTCAGGGCCTTTTCAAAACCAGCCAGTGTCTTTCGCACCAGTAGGGCCAAAAGACCGCTGCCGCGCAGCAAGATCGTCAAAACCAAGGCCCATAAACCGGAGATACCAAACGCACAAAAAACGGCCGGTGCGGTGCGTGAAAAGTCACGTTGTAGCGCGTCGGCTAGCTTAACGCGGCCACCGCGGCGCGAAGCTAGCAGGATCGCCACCGGGATGAAGAGCAGGCCGAGCAGCGCGACCGCGACCGCCGAGGAAAAGAACGAAACCAAAGCGACAAAGACCGCTCTGAAGACAGCACTCTGGACCATCGCCGCGGATTCCGGCACCACGCGGGCCTGCTGGACCAGGAAAGAGACGTAGAAAGGCCCATTGGCTACGGCCAAGTAGATGGTTTGGATCAGTAGTGCAAAACCAACCGGCAGCAACAAACGGCCCCGCGCGCCCGCCGCACGGATCGCGCGGACGGGAGCGTAGATCAGCCATCCTAGCAAACGCAACGAATCGCTCATTCGTCGTTCAGATCGCGCTGATGCGTGGAATCCGTTGGTGGTGGGGCCACGTTGTATTGCGATTCATGACGGATGATGCCCATTCCGGACAGAGGCCAGTAACGGAACAGCACTTTCCCGTAAATATATTTTTCCGGTACCAATCCCCAGTAACGCGAGTCGCTGGAATTGTCACGGTTATCGCCCATGACGAAATAATAATGCTCCTTGACGGTAACGGGTGGATCGCTGCGGCGCGACGCATTCAAGTGCGGGTCCAAATAGGGTTCATTCAACTCTTGCCCGTTGATGAACAGCCGGCCCTGTCGCACCTCGACCGTTTCACCAGGCAAGCCGATGATGCGTTTGACGTAACTCTTGTCCGGATCGTTCGGATACCAAAATACGATAATGTCGCCCCGCTCCAAGGTGGGCCATCCGTACTTTTCCAACCGCGGGATCTTATAACTGATCAATTTATTGACAAAGATGCGCTCGCCGTCATGCAGCCGCGGCAACATCGAGGTGCCTTCGACCTTTACCGGTTGCGCGACCAGCACCAGGAACAGCACCACGAACAGCAGCGCCATCACCAGATCGCGGATCAGCAGCCGGGTCTCGCTCCACAGGCCGCTGCGGGCCTCGGCGCGCAGACTCTTGACCTCGATGCCGTCGTCGTCGTCAATGGAAACGCGGCCAAATGGTGGTGGTTGTGCGGTCTTACTCTTGAACATAGATCAAGATCGAGGTTATCTGTGCGCGCGGAGCTTTGTCAACGAGATGAAGCTTTCAAGGTTAAGAATGGGTGCAATTGTGAGTGGGATTTGGTAATTAGCACCGAGGGTGGATGTCTTGCGCTGAAGGCGATTGTTTGTAGCCCCGCCTTGTATCTTGAAAAAGCGAGTTAGTGTTAAATAAAGTTTGGCTCGGGTCGCGCCCGAGACAAAAGGAGAAGGGCAGCCTGTCCCCGCCTTAAGGACATCAAGCCTGGCCTGAAGAT
>JBDSEC010000208.1:0-2574 GCA_039920205.1 Pyrinomonadaceae bacterium | reverse complement strand
AATTTTACCCCCTTGACCTCGATCACTTTCGGCGTCCAAGCCTGGTCCAAGTTATCGCCCACGCCAAGAAATTCAATGCCCTTTTCCTTGAGGAACTTTTGCGAGTATTGCAGACCCGCAAGCCGCTGATCCATCGCGTGGTTATTCGCCAGGTTGACGACTTTAAAGTTATATTCGGTTAGACCCGCAATGTCCTTGGTGTGGGCGTTGAAGATCAAGCCCTTGCCGTTGATATTATCGTTACCCGAGATCGGTGATTCCAGATTGCCGAAATTGAAATCGGTCGATTTCAAAACGTCGGCCAGTGGACGAAAGGGAAGCAGCGGGTCGCCGGCGGCATCGATCGCCCGCGCCACCCCGCGCGATATCATCATGTCGCCAACCGAGAGGAAAGTTACCTCTTGCGTTTCATACGTCCGCGGCGCCGTCGGTCCGGTTTGCGTCGACGCCGGATTGCCGCAACTAAGGGTTAAGAGCGCGATCCCGGCGAAGAACATTTTCCCGATACGAAATTTCATGTGTGTATTTAACGGAACGGCTTGATGGAAGTCAAAAACGAACAAATATCAGCAATGCTGGCCGAGCGGATCACGGCCGGTGATTTCGCCTCAGCGGTCTATCTGGTGGCCGAGCGTGGACAGATCATTTTCACTGATGCTGTCGGACTGGCCGTACGTTCACCGGAACCGATCCCCGCCACGAAGGACACGATATACGATTTGGCCTCCCTGACAAAGCCGCTGGTAACCGGTTTACTTTTGGCGAGCGGGATCGAGCGCGGCGCCTATAATTTGTCGGACCCGATCGCGCGGTTTTTGCCGGAATTGGACACGGCGGACAAACGCGCGATCACGATCCAACAATTGGCGACCCATTCGTCCGGACTTACCCCCTGGAAACCGCTTTATGTGTTGGCGAACGGTGACCGTTCGCGCGTGGTAGAACTGATCGCGGCCGAGGAATTGGAATATGCACCGGGCACGGCCGTCCGGTATAGCGATCTGGGTTTTATTCTTTTGGGTGAAATGATCGCGCGTGAAAGCGGTCGGACGTTGGACGACGCGGCGCGGGAGATCATTTTTGCGCCGCTTAGTTTAGCTGACACCGGATTCAACCCACCCGGGGCCCGGCGGACGCGCATCGCCGCTAGCGAAAAGGGAAATGGATTCGAGCGCGAGAAAGCCGCCGGAATGGGTCTAGGGGGATCGTACGCCGGTTGGCGCGAAGATGTGATCTGGGGCGAGGTTCATGACGGAAATGCCTATTTCCTGGGCGGCGTCGCGGGTCACGCGGGTCTATTCTCAACCGCGCGCGAAACAATGCAAATTGCTCAACAGTTCATCGCGCGCAGCAGCCAACTATTGAAACCGGAAACATGCGCCGGCTTTGCTAACATTTTAACGCCCGGATTAGAAGAATCGCGATCCGTAACTTGGCAATTAGCCTCGACTCACGAATCCGCCGCCGGGCCAGATCTGCCGCCCGACGCGTTCGGCCATTTGGGTTTTACCGGTACTAGCTGCTGGATCGACAGCGTGCGGGAACGTGTTTATGTATTGCTGACCAACCGCACGCATGATCATCCCCTACCTTTCGTCTTGATCAACGACACACGGCGGCGATTCCATTCATTAGCCGCGGCCGCCTTGGATGAACTGGCTTGAGTTCGATCATTGAACGGTTAAATTCCGCGCAAAGCTCCAATCACCGTCCGCTTTCATCGTCACACCGCCAACATTTTTTCGGCTGATGATCATGATGCTCGGGTACCAGAGCGTGAACATGGGTACGTCGCGGCTGACGATCTCTTGTGCTTTGGCGTACAGCTCTTTGGCTTTGGTCGGGTCGGCCGAATTCGCGGCGGCGTCTAAGATCGGATCCAATTCCGGATTGCTATAGCGCGAGCGGTTGAATCCGGTCCCGCCCGGCGCCGGTATTCCCGAAGTGGCAAAGAGATCGCGCAGAAAGATCGGATCTTGATTGCCGCCGACCGACATACGCGTCACCATCTGGTATTCGCCCTTCACATGCTGATCGGTCAGCGTGTTGGCCTCCAACGTTTCGATCTCGACGGGAATACCCACCTTTTTCAAATAGTCTTGAATGATAGCGCCGTATTGACGAGTCGCGGCGCTGCCGCCCGACATTTTGAAGATGATCGGTTTGGGCAAGCGCATCTGCGGCCCGTCGCCGTCCGGATCTTTCATCCCCAATTCGTCCAATAACTGTTTCGCTTTGCCGGGATCGAAGGCGTAGACCTGGCCTGGAACATAGGCCCATGATTCCGCGGGCAAGATCGAATGCGCGATCTTCGCTTGACCCAATAATAGATCGCGGATGATCCGTTCGCGGTCAATGGCATAGGCGACCGCCTGACGAAATTTGACCTCGTTCAGTGGCGCGACTTTTACATTGAAACCAACGTAAACGATGTTCGCGCCGGCAAATTGATCGACCTTTAGGTTCGCGTTCTGTCCTAGACTCTTGAACGTGTCGGGTGTCAGGTTGGTAACATTCGGCGCGCAATCAACCCGACCGGCCAAAAGTTCGGCTTGCAATGCCGTCGCTTCCTTT
>JBDSEC010000207.1:0-7274 GCA_039920205.1 Pyrinomonadaceae bacterium | reverse complement strand
GGCAAACTGCGGACTACATATTTCTTCCCCGGCGGTGGTCAATTGCCCAAAACGCAAACCTGATCTGCCTGGCTTTACCCGGTATCGTTAGTCCCCATCACCTTTGCCTCCGAAGCCCGGCCGGATCTAGATGATCAGAAGATCGATTTTCGTTTGGTGCGCGTATAACTAGGTATGAGTAATTCGGTTCAGAGATCGGGTTCATTGCAATACACGTTAACCTGCCTGGCCTGCGGCACCAACGCCAGCCGCAGCCGAGCGCGATTCTGTTCGACTTGCGGTTATAGCCTTTCGGGCGATTACACTCCCACAGCATTGTTACAGGCCTCGTATCATCAACGGCGGATGGCAACGCTTGGCGCCTCGGTCAATAGCGAACCGGCGGCACTGATGATCTCGCGCCAAAATAATTTGACCGCGGGTGCTTTCGCGTTCGTCACCTTTTCCGTCGTACCGTTTTTGGGTGTGTTGTTCTGCCCGTTCGCACTGCTCTTGGGCATTTGTAGCTGGCTTCAATTGGTGCGGCATCCCAACCCCGTACGCACCGTTCGACCAGCCATCGCCGTGGCCCTAGCGATCGTGATTTCGGGGGTGCAGCTTAGTTTGTGGTGGATGTTGGTCAACGTCACCACGATGGGCGGTCCGGGATAAACCTGGATAGGATCAACTAGTCCCTTAAACTGGACCTACCCGGAGCGATCTAATTGAGGTATTATTCGCAGACCGTCTCCCAAACGGGTCCATTTGGCGTTTTTTTGTTGGAATTGTTACTGACGCAGTCGGAAAGCGGCTTTCCCGAATTCGAGCAAAAGCAGTTAGCGATACTAAAAACTAGCCTGGGCTTGGCAACGCACGGTCGGCAGAATGCGTCTTTAATATAGTCCCTGTGCCAAAATTGCGAAGTTCCTCTGCGGCGTTCTCCAATTTTGGGCGTAAAACGGTCGATTACGATTACAAATTCGAGGTTTTGAGTAATGAAAAAGTTTTATCAATTGGCCCCCGTTTGCCTGACGTTCGTGCTTTGCGCCGGCGCGGTCTCGGCACAGCGGCCCCGGATGGGCGAGACTCCCAAGGACGATAAGTCGGTCGCAAAGACGGCTCCCGGACAGACGGCAGCTAACCCGATCCCGCCGGAACCCGAAACGGTCAAGGTAAAGTACGAAGGCGGTTACTTTGGTTACAACCAAAAAATGGACGGGATGTTCGTCATCGACGATATGAACGAACGGCTGGTTTTCAAGAACAAAGCCCAGAAAGAGATGTTCTGGGTTCCCTATGTGGCGATCATGGCGGCGTATGGCGACACGCAGTCGCGCCGGCCCGCGGCGGCTTCGGTGATCGGCAGTAGCGTACCGTATGGATTAGGCTTGCCCGCGCTGCTGATCAAAAAGAAGTACCGGTACATGAACGTCCAATATCGTGACGACGAAATGAATACGGTTGGCTTGCTCAGTTTCAAGTTCGAGAACGAGCAGTCCCTGGCGGCAATGCTGCAGTCATTGGCCGATAAGTCCGGTCTTACCCAGCGTGGCGAGGTCTTTGTGCGGCGGCGTAGTTCGGCCCCGGCCCGGAATCCCGACGGATCCGTCAATCAGTAGCTTTGGCGGTTGCAAAATTTTGGCGATGGAGTTCGCCCCATAACCATCTGGCCCATATCCAACTGGGTAGATCCAGATTGATGACTCCTGTTCACACTATCTGCGAAGATGGTGCGGGCAGGGGTCATTTTCATTTCCGAAGGAGGAAAGCGAATGAACGGATTGGGACGATATTTGGTCGTGGCGGCGGGCGGCGCTTTGGGCGCGGTGTTGCGGTATTACCTGGGCGGTTCGGTGTTGTCTCGAATACCGACGCCGCTGCCGGTCGCAACGCTGGTGATCAATCTCAGCGGGTCGTTTTTCATCGGCTTCTTTTTGACCCTCGCAACTGAAAAGATCCATCTAGACCCCTATCTGCGTCTGGCGATCGCAGTTGGTTTTGTCGGTGCGTTCACCACGTTTTCAACTTTTGAATACGAGACCGCCCGGTTGGTCGAGGATGGTCTGCCGCTTTATGGGTTTCTCTACGTGGCGTTGAGCGTGATCGTCGGATTCGCGGCCGTCTGGGGTGGCATTTTTGCCGCGCGCGGATTGACCGGTCACCGGCCCTTGGACCGGGCGGCTTATGTGCAGTTTGAATCGATGGCCGACGAAACTGACCCATACGAACGCGCCGGTGCTGAACGCGATATTCGCGACTCGTCGATCAGGGAAGAAATGTCTGGTGCTAGGATAAAAGAGCCGCACGATCGCGACCGTACATGAGCTAATCAGAAGACAGCAAAAGAGATTTAGCCGCGGATCTACGCGGATGACGCGGATCTGAAAGCAGGAACGAACCCGAGTTTTTCCTTGAGGCTGCTCACTGCTTACTGCCCACTGCTTACTTCATTCGCAAGCCACACTTCCTCAACTCGCACGATCGGGTGGACCAAATGGGCATGTACACCCTCCACCTGGGGACGGTGAATGACCGCGGCGCGGCGATGGGTAAGGAAAGCGCCTAAGGCTTCGTTCGCGATCAATTCTTGCAGCCGGGCATAGGTTTCGGAGCGCTCGGCGCGATTGACCAGTGTTCGTGCTTGCGCGCACAGCGCATCTATCATCGGTGAATGACCCAAACGCTTAAAGATCGAGCTTCGGTGGGTCGAATGAAATAACGAATCGGTAAAGTTGTCTTCGTCGGCGTAATCCGCGTACCAACTTATCTCCGCCAGACGCGCACGGCCTTCCGTAATGGTCTGGATCATCTCGTCCTTGCTTACGACCTGAATCTTGCAATTGACTCCTACCGCCGACAGATAGCCGCAGATCACTTCACCGGCATTTTCACTGATACCCTGTTCGGCAAATGACCGGTAGAGTACCATCTTCTGTTTACGGTCGTAACCGGCCTCGCGCAATAGATGGCGCGACAGATCCGGGTCGTAGGTCAGTCCGGCAAAACCATTGTCGTGGCCCAGTAACACTGACGGGATGGGACCGGTGGCGACATCCGCCGCCCCGGCATAGGCTTGTTTGACCAGTTCCGGTTTGTCGATCGCATGAGCAAAAGCCCGGCGAACGCGGACATCATTGAACGGAGGCGTCTCGGCATCGAACATCAAAAAATGAGAGTGCAATTGCAATGCCGTGACAATGCAGGACTGCCATTCCGGGTCGCGGGTTAACCGGCCGATACGGGCCGGCGATTCTTCGCGCATCAGGGAGAGCTCGCCGGCCTGCAAACGCTCAAACAGCTTCTCGCCGTCGCCGCCAAAATCCACGGTGACCTTTTCCGTGCGAGGCAATTCGGGTTCGCGGTAATCCGCAAACCGTTGGAGCTCGACCCGCTTGGCCCTAGGAGCGTAACTAGACAAAAGATAGGGCCCGGTGCCGATGGGGTGACTAAGAAAATTTTTGCCCCCATCAGCTTCGATAGCTTCGCGGGGAACCACCGCGGCCTGCCGCATGCAGAGCATTGGTAAAAAGAACGCGAGCGGTTCCGACAACTCGAGTTCCACCGTGGCCGCATCCAGGGCGCGGGCTCCAGCTAGATCTTCGGTATCGCCCCGCTGAAATTGCTCGGCGCCGACCAATCCCTGATAGATCATCGCGCCCGATTCCGAATTGCGCAGCACGCGCCGAATGGAATAGAGCACATCTTCGGCATTGACGGCCCGCCCGTTGTGAAAACGCACGGCCGGTTGCAAATAGAATCGGTAAGTGCGCCCGTCGGGCGAGATCTCCCAGCGTTGGGCCAAAGCGGGACGGACCTCGCGGCCAGCGCCCACGTCTACCAAACCCTCCGAGATCAAACTGAGAATGTCTGAACTGGCCACGGTATTGGCCTCCAGAATATTGAGTGAAGGAATATCGTCGGGCACGCCGTAACGCAGATGGCCGCCCCGGGCGGCTTCCGGCAGAACAAAGCGGCTGACCGCTTCACGAAGCGAAGCCGCTTCATATTCCAACGAGGCCGCGGTCGAATTCATTTGCACGATCGAAGCCTGGTTATTCTTGACCGCCTCGCGAATGATCTCGACCGCGCGCAGCACTTCTTCCGTACCGGTCTGTTGTTCGCCCACCGCCGCGCTGATCTGTTCGGCCACCTCGGTCAAGGTTTCCATGGCTTGGGCAATGTGTTTCGAAGCGTCTGCTTGTTCCTGCATGGCGCGGCGAACCTGTTGGGTCAACTCCGCCATGTGCTGTGCTCGCTCACCAATCGAGCGAGCGGTTTCAGCCTGCTCTGAAGTGGCCCGTTCGATCTCGCGCGCGCGTCGCCGAACCTGCGTGGTGAGGATAGTTACCTGTTTCGATTCGACGGTCTGCGTGACCGCTGCTTCCGCGATCTGGCGAATCGCTTCATTGGCGCGGGCCGTCTTTGCTCTTATTTCGTCGAGCGACACCGCAGCGCGTTCGGCGATCTCGGTGGATTCGTGTGCAACGTGCCGATTAGCCGAGGCCTGCTCGCTGGCGGTGCTGATCGAATCACGCACTTCGCTGATCAGTTCGTCGATCTCTTCGGTCGACCGTGCGGTGCGTTCGGAAAGTTCCTTGATCTCTTCCGCAACGACCGCAAAACCGCGACCTTGGGGGCCGGCTTGGGCCGCAAGAATGCGCGCGTTGAGCGCCAACAGATTGGTGCGCTCGGCAATGTTCTCGATCACGCGGCTGATCGCGCCGATTCGTTCCGAGCGGTCGCCCAACACGGCGATGGTGCCGGCCACTTCTTCAATTCCGTCCCGCGTCTCGCGCATGGCCGCGGCCGTGTCACGCACGATAGCGGCGCCTTCTTCGGCGGCAAGCTGAACTTCGTCGGCCAGTAGGGCGGTCTCGCTAACGGCCACGCCGACCTTTTGGGTCGAATCGTCGATGGCCCGCATTGACCGTTCCGTCTCATCCGCCGCCTTGGCCAGCGATTCCGTCGAACCGGCGACGTTGCGCACCGATGCCGCCATCTCTTCGATCGATGAAGCAGTCTCTTCTACATATGAGGTCAAGGCATCGGTGTTCGCGGATACCTCATCGATCGAGGCCGCCATTTCCAGCGACGAAGTTGAGGTAGTTTGCGCCAAATGCGCGAGCGAGTTGACCGACAACGCCACCGAACGCGCCGATGCGCTGATCTCGGTGATCGAACTGACGGCCGCATCAACCGAATCGGCCTCTTCGCCAACTGCCTGGGTCAACGATCGTCCGCCTTCAATGATCCGTCCCGCCACTGATTCAACCGTGCCGGCCGCCCGTTGCAAATGGCTAACGGTGCGGCGCATGTTGCGCGCCAGAGCCTTCAATTCGCGCAAAGCACGCAGTTCTCCGGCACTTAGTTCGCCGCCCTCGGCCAACTCGTCGCCCAAGCCAGTGTCTAAACGGCCTTGGGCCAAAGCCGCCGCCAAGCGCTCGACCACACTCGCAGCGCCATCAAGCGCTTCCGGAGAAGCGGTAGTTTTTGTGCGGCGCGAACTCTTGTTAGGCGAGCGTTCTTTGACCGCAACGGCACGGTTATTTTTTCCTTTGGTCGAAGCCATAAGTTTGGTCCGAATAGATCAACGGGCGGAATTTGGTAATGCGATTGAATCGGGAAGCAAGTCGATACCCGGCCGCGACTGGCGTGTTTTGCCGGAGGAACGCAAACGCGGGCAGTTGGACACGCCAATGCGCGTCCCTAATAAATGATAGCACAAAGCCAACCCCGTGTGCGGCAAGCTTTTTTTCAACCGCTTTGAACCTCGTCGGCGTGCCTTTCAGCGCTTATGCTATGATTTATATCGGATATGCCAGGATCGCTGCAGCAGCCGGTTCTGGCCCGCAACGTATGGAATCGACCAACGAAATTACCCAGGGCCAGTTAAGCTCGCATCCGCTTCTCGAGATCGTGCACGAGATCGCGCACGCAAAGCTTTCCGGTGCCGTGCGTTTGCAACGCGATCGCGTAAAAGCCGTGGTCTATTTCCAGGCCGGCGAGGTGGTTTTTGCGGTTTCGAATCAGCGGAAACATCGATTGTCGGAATGCGCGCTTGCTTGGCAGTACGTCAATGCCGCGCATTTGGCTGCGATTCCACAAAAAAATAACGACGTCGAGTTTGGCTATGCGCTGGTCGAATCGGGCGCCTTGACCGCCGAACGCCTCGAGGATCTTTTCGTTCGATTGTCAGCCGAGGTATTGCGTGAGGTCTTGCTTTGGATCGAGGGCGAGTGGACCTATGACGCCCGCGTACGTCTAGCCCGAAGCGTGCGGGCTCACGTAAACATTCAGTCCATGCTGTTAGAGGCAGTGCGACAATTGCCGCCAGACTTTGCCGCGAAACGATTGAGCAATCACAATCGCCAAGTAGTCCCGGTACCGGCCGCGCTGAATGGATTGGCCTTGAACTCGATGGAGGGATACGTGCTCTCGCGGGTAGATCGTGTGATGCAGTTGGAAATGCTGGTCCAGTTGGGGGGATTACCCGAACCGGACCTGATGCGCTCGGTTTACTCTTTGGTTCTCGGTGGTTTTCTACATGGATCGCTTTGGGCGGCCGTGCTTGACGATGCACAATTGAGCCGCGCGAAAGCGTTGACGGCAAAATCGAAAAGTCCTGCCGGTAAGCACCAGAGCGGTGCTAGCCGGCCAGTTAGTCCAACACCGGTTTCGTCACCGGCTTCGTCACCGGCTTCCACCGGCCAAAAGAGCGCGGCACCCTCAACCGAGACGACCGAGGCAGTGGCGGTTGCGGATCGTCGCGCCGCCGATGGCTTCTTGACTCGCGTCGCGGAAGCAAAGAATTTTTATGAGGTGTTGGATATCGGTCGCCAAGCGGGTGATGACGACATCAAGCGTGCTTACTACATGTTGGCCCGCCAATTCCATCCCGATCGCTTCCATCAGGACCAGAGAACCACTTTTCATGAAGGGTTGCAATCGGCCTTTGCCAAAGTGTCACAAGCCTATGACAACCTGCGTGACTCAAAGCTGCGGGCAGCTCACGACCGAAAGCTCGTGGGATCGAGCAACAGTACCGGCGCAGTTGACCCGATGGCGGCGGACCATATTTCCGGGACCCCCAGCCAACAGGCCGAGACCCGATTCCAATTGGGGCTAACCGCCTTGAATAAAGGCGATGCGCCACAGGCACTGATCTATTGCGGCCAAGCGGCCAAAATGATGCCTACTACGGCGCGTTACCGTGCTGCATATGGTCAGGCGCTGGCACAAAATCCGAACAAACGGCATGATGCGGAATCGGAGCTAAAGGAGGCCATCCGTTTAGA
>JBDSEC010000206.1:0-4526 GCA_039920205.1 Pyrinomonadaceae bacterium | reverse complement strand
AGCTGATACCGATCGAACACCGGTTTACGCCAATATTTCAACAGTTAAAATACTCTCCCTGGCCTAGACACAACCGGGTTTTTCTACCGTCTACCGTCTACTGACTACCTCCCCTTCCTTCCTCCGCCAGATCGCGACACTGATCCCCCACGACATCAACAAGTAATACGCCGGGAACGCCAACGACCCCCAGGTCAGCCATTCCCACCCGTGGGGCTGCCCCAAAATGATGACTGCAAGCAAAACCGCCCAAATCAACGACAGCATGATAGTCAGGCGGCTGAACGGCGTGCGTTGCGACGGGTATAGGTATCGCGTCGGAACAAACGTCAGAATGGAAAAACCCGTAATGACCAAGACCGATACCATTGTCTCGGGCCGCAGCAAATAGAGATAGATCGCCACCACATTCCAATACGACGGGAAACCCAGAAAATAGCCATCATCGGTCTTGGCGCTGACCTGTGAAAATCCGTAAGCGCTGGCTAGCAACGGCAGTAGCAATAGCCACGCCCACGGTCCGGGCAAAAGTCCGGCCCGCCAGATCAGTAAGAGCGGCAGCGAGGTGTAGGTCTGAAAATCGACCAGATCATCCAGCCGCCGTCCATCAAAACTTGGCGCATACCTTTTCACCTCGGCTAGCCTAGCCAACGCGCCGTCGGTCGAATCGATAAACGTCGCCAACAGCATCAAGGCCAGCGCGAGTAAGAGATCCTCAGGTTTTCCGCTGACGATCAGTACCGCCATTCCGGCCGCCACCAGCAATCCCGTAGCGGTGTACAAATGAACGCACCAGGCAAGAACAACGCGAAGAATATTCGGCATATTGGGTTCGCTTTGTAACATAATGCCGGTAGCATTAATAGTCCCAAACCAGCCGTGCCATAAAAGGGGGAAAAGAATTCCGCGGAGAAGTGATGTTGTTTTAGAAGTGGTGTCCCTGGTACGGTGTTCCGTAAACCATAGTCATGTATGCCGCTCGTTATTAATAAAATGGAGCCGCGACACGAACCGTTAAGTTACTCACAAGACCGAATAGCCATCCAAGGGGGGCTTTGGAACACTCGCGTTTCGGAAAGTGGCACTTACGGTATCAAGGTCATGCAATTCAATTGTTGGACTTGTAAGTGGTAGCAATACATCGATTGCAAAAAATGTCGGAATTATTCGACAATGGCGCATTACTTTTTGAGTAATTTGGAGATGAACACGGTCGGAATTCTGGTTGGCGCGGGCATTTGCTTTTTCTTTGGCACCGCCTGTCTGGTTTGGCCTGGCGACACTCGCAAATATCTTATAGATAAGTATTTGGTAAAGGGTGAATCCAAGCTTTCGGACCCGATCTCATGGGGCAACAAATTACCTGGTGTGTGGTTCTTTCGTCTGGTCGGACTAATATTGGTGGCATTATCATTCGGTGTAGTTCTGTTGTTAGTAAGTGACTAGTAGTATTCGTTTACCGCAAAGTGGTTCGGTCCGATTGTACGACTGCTCTGTACATAGTCAGAATGGAAAACACTGGTCGATCGGCCCAGGTCGAAAGCCGGGTCGATCAATGCAATGGACACTGGACAAGTGGATAACGCGTGACCTGCACCAGGCATCGTTTCTTTTGGACGCCGAGCCAGGTTGGAGCCGTATATGCAAAACCTTATTGAACGACAATCGACATATCTTAGGAGGAAGGCAATGATTAGACTCAAATGCATACACTGCCTCGCGACGGTTTTTGCCTTATCGACTTCGTTCGGTTTTGCTAATCAATTTGGACCAAACCGCAACATCATTTTCCTGTCTGGAAGAGTCGTTGGCTACTCTGTAAGTTCGAGCATTAGATCAACACAGGGATCTATAATTAGCGCTCCGCACGACGCCTTTTTGTTTATTGTTGATAACGGCGCGGACGGGATCGGCAATGACGAATACGTCAAGATTCAACTCAGGTCAGACCCACGTAATGTCAAGGAACTTCCGTCCAACATGTTCGAGGCAGATCGGCGACGCTCAATACTCGTGACGCGGGACGAGTCCTGCGATGAGACCGTCGAGTCTTTTTACTATGGCTACCGCTTTAAAACGCAGTTGCAAGACCTCAAGCAAATGCGAGAGAACCCTGATGTCATAATGTTAGAAGGTTCGGAGGAATTGAAACTTCCGATGGATATAAGGCTCCGGTGTTTCAGTTTTACGGGTGTGGACGAATAAACTCTCGGCTTGGAATCCGAATTCTTCAGCCTCGTTCTAGGGGGGGGGCCGAAGAGCTATTTGCCCAGTCGTTGACGGCGGAGTACGGTTAGAAAGAGATCCGAGGGCGTTTCAACATCCTTCTCTCCTGGCTTTCGCAACCGTCTCGGCGGGGTCAATCGGCTAAAGCCGCAAACGGATAAGGACGTTGAAACGCCCTTTGATCTTCTTGGGCACTGACCCCGTCGTTAACGACGGGGCAAATCGCCGCGAAGCGCGGAAAGCCGGCTGAACCCGGCTGGAAGAATTGGGCACGGCTCACTATGCGATTTCTGTGATCAAATTTAGAATCCGGGCCCGACCGAATTTCTAAATGCCCGTCAAATGTACGACCTGTCTAAGCTTTTCGACCGGTTTATTTAGGAGTGGGATCAATATCCACCCAACCAGACGTTTCACCTCTGGCTTCACCTCTGGCTTCACCTCTGGCTAATTTCTGTGAGCGTCTTCGACGCGAGGAAAACTGCGAGCCCCCCGCTACCGCAGGGGGTACTGACCCTGATCACACCGCCGAAGCGACCCCTCGTTTCATGTTTCAATTGCCAACCCTCACTTTTAATTACACCCGCGTCCGGGTTAACCACGGTTACAACCACGGCTAAATCCTCGCACCTCAGGGCGGTTTCGTGTTACATTAGCCGCCGTCCAAAAGTGAATGCCCCCATTCGACTTTCAACCAGACCCAACATATGTTGTTGTTGCGGAAGGGACACCAAACTCGATGAAAAATCAAATTGTGGGGGCGCCGTCATTGGCCCAATATCCCGGCGCTTGGGCCGTGGTGTGTGCCGAAAATTACCTGAATAAAACCAACGGCGAGCGGATCGAACGCGAATGCCGTGACCGGCTGGAGGAAGGCTGCCGAGCCTTGGTGATAAACTTTCAGAATACTAGCCAGGTTAACAGCATCGGTGTGTCCATTTTGCTGGGCGTGATCGACGCGGCGAAAATCGCCGATGCCCGGCTGGTATTTGCCGGGGTGAATGATCACACGGTGCATTTGTTCGAACTGCTGGGATTGACCCGCCACGTGGCGTTGGCGCGCGACGAGCACGAGGCCGTGTTGTCGCTGATGGGAATTGAACCGATCACGATCTCGGCTTAACGCGAAATATGGCAGAGAGCCTCCAAAAAATACTCCATACTTTTTCGGCCCTGGCCGATCTGGGTCAGGAGATCGCCGACACGGGCGATTTCCACGAGATGATGCAGACCTCGTTGCAATTGTTGCTGGGGTCTTTGGCGATCATGCGGGGTTCAGTGGCGGAATACCGGTCCGATGGATCGGCACTTTCGATCGTCGCCAACCGGCTGATGGAATTTGAACCCGAAGCTTCGGTGGCCGTAGGCGATAGCTGGATCGATCCGTTGCGTGAACGTGGGTTGAGCGTAATTCGCCGTAACGCCGGCGAGGGTCAGGAGTTTTCCGGCATCGCTGCGGGTCTGTCTTGGATGAACACGGAAACGATCCACGCCATCGTGCCCTTGGTCGCTGGCGGCCGGTTCATTGGTTTGATCATGTTGGGCGCGAAAGCCAGCGGCGAGGAATTTACCGACGAAGATTGCACCCTTATCAGCACCATCGCGCGGCAGATCGCGGTCGGCATGCGGCAATGCCGAATGATCGAAGAGTTGGAACGCCGGGCTGAAGAGAATCACCGGCTCTACGACGGACTGCGCACGATCTATCAGGAAACCGTCCGCGCGTTTGCCGCCGCCATCGATTGCAAGGACAAGTACACTCAAGGCCACTCGGAACGCGTGGGCAAGTATTCCGAGATCATTGCGCGGCAGCTCGGTTGGACCGAAGAAGAGATCGAAGGCGCGGCGGTGGCCGGGTATCTTCACGACGTAGGGAAACTGGCCGTCGAACGCGACATCATTAACGCTCCCTATCGCATCAACGCCAAAGAGTCCTCCGAGTTAAATAAGCATCCCGCGGTCGGCTATGAAATATTGGCGGCGATCCGGCATCCCTACGCGGACATACCGCAGGCTGCGCATTATCACCATGAACGGTTAGACGGTGGCGGTTATCCCGAAGGCCTTACGGGCGACCAGATCCCGATCGGGGTGAAGATCGTCACCTTGGCCGATTCATTTGACGCCATGACGACCGACCGCCCCTATCGCCGGCGACGTTCTTTCGTCGAAGTTATCGAAGACATTCGGCGAAACACCGGTACTCAGTTTTCTGGAAAAGTGGTGGCGGCCTTCTGTCGGTCTATACTGGCGGAGTTTGACGGAAAGACTACCGAGCGGAGATTTCTGCGATTGCTGGG
>JBDSEC010000205.1:0-4402 GCA_039920205.1 Pyrinomonadaceae bacterium | reverse complement strand
ATTACCTGTTGTAGCCGGTCGGCGTCGCCCACCACTTCCAACGGCGACAGATCCATCGTGAGAAACAGTTCAACTTCCTTAGCTTCCGCCGCCAGCCGCGCAATGTCGACCGCCGATGCGGCCACCTTCTTAAGGTCCACCGGATAAGATTCCAGACGCAACTTGCCGGTCGAGATCCGCGCCGAATCGATCAGGTCCTCGATCAGTTTTGATTGGGCCCGAGCACTGCGTTCAATTGTTTCTACGGCATGCTTCAAGGTAGCGGTATCGATTTGTTTGGTCTGCATGATCCGCGCCCAGCCGAGGATCGCATTCAGGGGTGAGCGCAACTCGTGCGAGACCATCGCCACGAATTCATCTTTGACCCGAATGGCATTTTCGGAGGCTTCACGCAAAAGCTTTTCACGCCCGACCAACTCCTCGCATTCCGCAGCAACGCGCTTGTGTTCGGTCACATCCTGTAGCGCGCCACCAACCCCGACCGCGGATCCATCGGCTTCCTTGATCGCGTTCCCGCGCAGGGCCAACCAGGTCACCGAGCCACACGATCGAGTACAACGAAATTCGCAACTCAGCACCGACCTGCCGTTATAGGCTTCCTCGAACGCATTCCGAACCGTTTCCCGGTCGTTTTCGTCGATCGCGTACAAACAGGAATCGAGGCGGTGATGGGAACCCGATTCGACGCCAAGCATTTCCGCAAAGGTTGGTGAACATTCGATCACCTCCGAAGAAAATGGCCAAAACCATAAACCGATCTCCGCCGCTGCTGCCAGTTCGCGGAGCGTCCCTTGAATAACGGTTTTGAGATTTGTTTCGTTCGCGATGGTCACCAGGTTATATAGAGACTAATGCTTTCGCACAAGTCGGTCGTCAAACTAAATTAATTTTCTTGTTTCAAACGGAACTAACCAGATGTACTAAGGTCACGAGAAAAAGCTGCCTGGGTCATTCGCAGTCTCCCCCAAAACTACGGCTAACTCAGGCAGCTTCACTCTTCTCCGAAAGCGGACAACATTGAGATCAGCTTGTCCTCAATCCGCTGTGGAGCTGCTTCATTTCCCCCTGAAGCTCTGTCGTAAAATGACTCTGCAATCGACAGGCCACAATACTTCTAACTCAAAAGCAGTTAGAATCGGTTGGAATGGGATATAAGCGCACCGTTAGCCGCCTGAAAAGCATACAATAATGCACTAAAATCAAACAGTCAATGTGTACGAGTTTAACGACGGTTCAGTATGCACCTAAATAACCACTATGCATTTGCGTCGGCCATTCGAGTGAATGGAGGGCACAAGAATTGCATCCATACCTCACGCACCATTGCTCTTGATTCTGCCCCAACCCAATAGTGATAAAAGAATACTTACCCGACAAAAACGGAAGCGATCTCCGCGGATATAAAAATTCTAGGAACTAGGTGACAAAACAGTGGAAGACGAAAAATTAGCAATCGATGAAGCCCGCCGGCTAGCGAATCACGAAGCGGTTAAATCCGAAGTAAACCAGGAGGTTCAAGCCGCGGTTCAGGCCGAAGCCGGGAATATTGACGAGGGCGAACAGGCGCACATCGCTGCAGTGGGAAGTACCCTACGGCACAAAGCGGTCGCCGATGTGGGCAAGGTCGAGAATGAAGTGGAAAGATCGCGCGTTGCCGCGCGGGTTTCACAAGTGATCGATTACCTGTTCTATTTGATCTACGGGATCATCGGCATGGAGATCGTGCTGGAATTGATGGGTGCCCGGGATTCAAGCGGATTCAAGACGTTTATTGATACGCTATCGGCTCCCTTGTTGGCCCCGTTCAAAAGTTTGCTCGTAGACCCGACCGCTGGTCGCTTTCAACTTCGCCTGTCGTTTGTCGTTGCGTTGGTGGTTTACCTGCTCATCCATTTGGCTATAAACGGATTGTTAAGAATGATGGCTCATCGGAAGGTCTCTATCTAGGCATATGAAGAAAAAGAGTAACATCAGGGTGATCAAAAAGGACGAGCCACCGGCGCCGGCGGCGGCTCCTTCAACTAGTTCAATGGGAAGGCAAGCTCGCCAAGAAGTGCGAGATTTGTCCGATACGGTAAATACGTGGGTGGATGAATTTCAGCAACGCCGCGACGACGAGAATTTCCGGGCGTTGCGCGAACTGTTTCCGATCGGCTAGATAGGACGGTTGGATCATAAAAAAAGGGTGGGAGCCGTTTGCCACGGCTCCCACCCTTTTTTCTATTGAAAGTGACCTAATTACTGTTCATGTCTGCGGCGGGTAAATTGAATATTGCCCGGAGCAAATCGCTCGGCCGTCGCGGGTGAATTGATCGCGTAGCTATTGATCGTCAAAACCTCACCGGCTTTACCATTAACCGTCTGGCTCAATCGGTGGGGCAACAGGATGCCGCCTTCGGGGCGATAGTCGCTGAAGCGAGTTTGGATCTCGACCTCTTTCGGCGCGGGCAGGGCTACGCGGAAGGCCGTGGACGATCCGGCGCCGTTTTCAGCGATCTCGCCATCATGCTTAAAGATCATGACCTTGCCGTCACCACCTTCGCCCGGGGTGGCGTCGCCGCGACGAACGATGATCTGCCCATCCCCGGCACCGTCGCCGCTAGGAACTTTCGAAATGATCACGTTCCGTTCTTCGCCACCCGCGCCCGCTTCGTCGTGACCGTGAAACGCGATCATCGGCGGAAGGTCGTACCCCTGATGAGTCATCATCAGCGGCAAATGCGAACTCTTGTCCAAATACAATTTCATTACCGTGTCGTCTTGTCCCAGCACGACGATAACATCTGCCTTGGCGCCATCAACATCGCCGTCTCCGGCATAATCATATTTGACCTGAGCGCTTTCCGGGGCGGTCAAGAGCAGGGCGATCATGTAACGGGCGTAGTCATTATCGTTGTGCCGGATATGAGCATCGCGCGTGCTAACTCCGTCCGTCGTGATCCGTTCCGGCGCTTCGACGCGAATAATTCGGTCCATCTTCTGCATTCGTTCCGCCGAGACGGATACCTCACCGCCTTCGTGATCGTTACCCAGTTTTTCCATCCGGAACATCCGGTCGGGCTGCATCAGGGCGATCTCGAATTCGCCGTTCATTTGGCGGTCCGACTGGCCTTCCATCTGGAAGGTGCGGGTGGATTGACCCTTAAAGCTAAGGCTCTGGATCTGCCGCAGGGCGTCGTCGCCTCCGATCGCGGCGCGTGCTTGTTTGATAAGCGAGAGTGCGGTTTCCACGTCTCCCTTGGTTGCGTTGACGTTGTTGGTAATGATCATCAAGCCCGAAAGGACGAGCGAGAGTTTTAAGACCAAAGCCGTAAATTTCTTCATAATCCCTAACCTCCGATGGAGTTATCAATCTAATAAGAGAACATCTTGCCACCCCGCATCGGGTTGGCTGTGGGCATTTACGGGTGGAGTATGCCCTCGAAGCGCGGCGAAGTGGTTAAGAGGGCGAAAAGAAAGTGTTAAGAATGTAAAATCATGAAGAATTTTCCGGACGGAAGAGTTGACAGGAGATAACAGAGAAAACGGAGGGAATTTGTTGTTCATGAGAACGTTGGGATCAATGCGTAACCTCCCTCTGTTTTCTCTGTTACCTCCTGTTAAATTCTTAATTCTTTACGGCGCTGCTCACCGAAATCGAAAACAGTATCGCCCGGGACAGTAGGGACCGGTCCCGGGCGATATTGCGGCGCTCTTAATTACTAAGCGAGCTAGGGAATGTTAGCGGCGGGCACGGCCGCATCTTGGGCAATTCCCCAATTCACCACCCGGAACGCCGAGTTCGAGCTTTGCAGCAAATACCAACTGCCGGCATCCGGCCGGAAAACCACGATGTCGGCTTTGCCGTCACCATCGTAATCACCCGGGGCGGGCTGATCGTTGGCCAGTCCAAAATTGACGGCGGCAAACGACTGATTGCTACTGCGCAAGAAGTACCAAGTTCCGTTCGACGGCCGCCAGACGGCGATATCGGCTTTGCCGTCACCATCATAATCGGCCATTACCGGACGATCGTCACTCAGGCCAAACTGCTGGGCCTTGAATCCACCCGTCGATTGCAACAGGTACCAAGTTCCCGCACGATAGACGGCCGGATCGGCTTTTCCGTCACCGTCGAAATCGCCGAGGGTCGGTTTGTCCCCATTGGTCCCGAACGGAACGGCGCGGAAACCATCGCGGCTTTGCAAGATATACCAGACACCATCCGACGGGCGCCAAACCGCTACGTCGTCCTTGCTGTCGCCGTCAAAATCACCAGGCGTTGGACGGTCATTCGTGGTACCAAACGACACGCTGCGGAAACCATCGCGGCTCTGCTGAATGTACCAAACGCCGTTACGGAATACCGCGATGTCGGTCTTGCCATCACCATCAAAGTCGCCGGGGGCCAACAGATCGCCCG
>JBDSEC010000204.1:0-7146 GCA_039920205.1 Pyrinomonadaceae bacterium | reverse complement strand
AAAGAGAACGGCCTGCTCGGCCATTTGGGCCATTTTGCCGGGGTGAGTTATTTCAGCGGCGCGATGCTGTTCCTGATGGGCCCCGTGATGTTTGTCATCGAGCTGATCAGTAACGCGGTCCGGCCGTTATCATTGGGAATGCGTCTGTTCGGTAACATGTTTGGTGACGAACAGGTCGCAGTGAATATCTCGAACCTGGCGCCGCCTTATACCTATGTTGGTGTACCGGTACTGCTGATCGGACTGGGCGTTTTCGCCGCCGTCATGCAGACCTTTATTTTTACTTTGCTATCCATGATCTACATTGGCGAAGTTTCGCATGCTCCGCACGAGCATCACGGCGAACACGGCGAACCGGCGGTCGATGGCAACGAGATCATCGCTCCGGTAGCGCCTTAGTTTTTTGCGGCGGCCAAACGAACGCGGCCCTTTATCATTCATACTTTCGCGTTCGGTAACTCAGGCCACCGCCCGCACGTTTCGAGCGGCCAGCCGGCATCGCGCCGGCGCACGTTGAAACGCAAGATCTTTTAGATCGGTTCCCGGACCACGGCAACTGCCGGACCTTGGACCCAAACGCAGTCGCGGAAATTTCTCCGGCCGGAAGTTTTGAGCCGGAGACCGATCGGCCCGTATCGCTGGCGCGTCGTCACGCATGGACGGAGGCGGCGAACACCGGATGCAGGCGAACTTATACCAACCGCGAATTGGGTAGTGGTACTAGGGCTCGGGTCACCGTTAAGCACGGAACCGTTAGCTTTAGGAGAGAAATTAGAATGAAAATGAATAAGCTCAGAATGCTTACGTTGGCGGGCATCGGCATGCTGTTGGCCGCGGCGCCGGTTTTCGCGCAAGGCGCGCCGGACAATACTTACTCGGTTTCCATGTACGCCAAGCTGGCGGCCGGCATCGGCTTTGGCATCGCGGCCGGTTTGGCCGGTTTGGGTCAGGGCAAAGTCGCCGCGGCGGCCGCCGAAGGCGCGGCGCGTAATCCCGGCGCCAGCGGCAAGATCCAGATCCTGATGATCATCGGTTTGGCGTTTATCGAAACCCTGGTCATTTTCACGTTGTTGATCATGTTCGTGATCGTCAACGCGAAGGTTGCGTAAGCAAACCAGCGTTTGAAAAGGAAAGCGGGCTCGGCTAATTGCCGGGCCCGCTTTATTGTTTTGCTGCTTGCAGCGAAACAGCTCCATTAGGAGCGAAATATTTATAGATACGCGTCCTTCTTTTTGAAGTATTCCGCTCCGGCAGGAGCGGAACCAACCGGGCAAATCCACATTTCGCTCCTGAAGGAGCTTAACCTTTAGTTTTATGCTTGGGAAACTATAAATATTTCACCCCTGACGGGGTTTCGGAGGTTGTATTCCCGGCGCGCCTTATTGGTCCCATTAACGACGACCTAGGCCGATATTAATTCCCGAGGGTTTTATGTAGCGCGGTGAGGCTCAATTCTCGCGAACGAGATCAATTCGCGATACAGCTCGGCTGCTGCCCAGTGCGGTGAGGCTTGCCTCACCGGCAATCAAAAAAAGATGCGGCTCGGCCGCGAATTTAGCTTTTCGATCTAACGGGCAAATGAACAGTCGCGGCAAGCCGCACGGAGAGAAGGCTGCCCAGGTGGCAATATTCACGGGACGCTGCGCTTTCTTTATTTCTTCAAGTTCGTAACATTAATGAACTTGGTTAACTTACACTTCACAATCATCGAGTTCCTGTGCCTTCTTCAAATAGATCTCCGCATTTTCCGGATCGCCCTTCTCAAGTAGAAACTTTCCGTAGTCTCGGTTGCTGACAAAATGATCTGGATCGATCGCCAAGGCTTTCCGATAAAACTCTTCAGCTTCGTCCGAGCGCCCTTGTTGATCGTAATAAAACGCAATCGCCCAAGCGGCCAGTACGTCCTCCGGGTCCGTCTTGATCGCCTCAAAAAAGCTATCCTCCGCTTCTTCTGGCAAGCCGAGCGCCCAAAACGCGTTTCCCAAATAGACATGCGACCAGGAATCTTCCGGGTCCAATGAAATGGCTTCCCGCAAGTGCTCCAATGCCTGCTCCGGCTCCTGGCACTCCAGAAATGATCGTCCTAATTCACGGTGCGCGATCGCGTATTCGGGATCAATTTCGATTGCCTTGGCCAGTAATTCTATGGCTTTAGTCGGATCATCCGGGAGGTAAGTAACGGCCAAATTGTATAAGGCCTCTTCGTAATCTGGATCTAGCGCAAGTGCCTGCTGGTAACTCCATCTTGCGGGCTGCTTTTGACCTAATTCAGCGAGCGCAACTCCCAAAAGAGTATAAGCAATCGGAGTCGGATCAACTTCAATTGCCCTCTCTTCCCATTCCCTGGCCAGTTCCGGTTCACCCAGATCTAAATATATCGAACCCAACATCGAGTGCGACGATGACGAAGTGGTGGACCGCTCGCAAGCCGCCGTTAGGGCGCTGACCGCCTTTTCAACCATGCCTAACTCCAGAGCCGCGAGTGCATATCGGCTGAGTGAATACGAGCTCGTATCGGAAGCCATAGCGACTTCCCAAGCCGCCAACGCTTCCGTCAGCCGTCCTTCGTCCTCCAATGATTCGGCATCCTTAATATACGTATTCATTGTTAAACTCAGTCGATTGGATCTTCTCGCGGGATTGTACAATTCCGTCGCATGTTTAGTCTCAGTATTCACCTTTTTCTAGTCGAGATCTCACTACAGAATTGGTTTGGATCAAGACAAATATCCCGTTCCTGAGGGGACTTGGGGCCGATGTTGGTAGTCGCCCGCGACGCCACTTATTGAAACTTTGTTGAGAATTTGTCGATCGCAAATTACTCCCGCGTCAGTATCAATGCCGCGTCGCATTCGCGATGCGGATAAATTGCCACTGGCTTCAGCCAGTGGATTGCCGTTCTCGCTGCCGGCTTTAGCCGAACTCTGCAGAAGCAATTTCCCTTTCGGCTTTAGCCCTAGTTTCACCGCGCGGACCCGATTGTTAACGGATCGATGGCTAAAGCCGAGCGGAAGCGCATTTCACAGAATTCGGCTAAAGCCGGATCGTCGGACCGTAACCACCAGCTGAAGCTGGTGGCAACTTATCCCCGCAGGTAGTGGGCTGCGGCATACCGACTGCACCGCGACCGCTGCCAAGGTGACAAAACCCGCCGTTACGCCGACCGGATGCTCGGAGATGACTGAGATTGCCCATTCCAGTTGTTGGCCGTCGCTCCAGGCTCATAATTCAAATTCATCATGTTAGTTAAACGCGCTAAGCCACGAACTCATCTTCGGCGAAACACAGGTCGGTCTGTTCCCTTTCCCTACAAAGCGAATAACCCTTGGAATGTAGTAAGCAGATCACGGCGTTTGCCGGACAACGGAAACGGGATCCACGACGCCAAGATTACCGGTACTCACCCTGACAGAATTGATCGCCTTTTGTATTTCGAGCCGCCAATAGGAATCCCTCGTTCTACGTAGTAAACGATTCAATAGGTCAAGCGTATAGGTGGGTTCCTTATTTGCTGGTTCGGCAATTATCTCAAGCGAAACAAAAGCCGTCGTTAACAATGGAAGATACCAACGAAAATTGCGGATCCGCAAAAGCTCCGCCCCTCGATATATTCTGGCAAGTCCAATCGCGACGCTATCGCCCATTAAGGGGTTATCCTTCTCGATCCAAGTGATCGACGCACCGTGTTTTCGAAGTTGGATCAATGTCCGCACGGTTTGAACGCAATCAGAATCGCACCTCACGGATTGCGCAGCATTTATGCCCATGCTGTTTCCAAGCAGTAAACATATATTCGCCAGAAACATCAACGTAGAGGAGCGAACGACGACTTCGATCCAACTGACCACCTTTTCATCGCTCAAACAACTTCTCATTATTATTCCAATCCATTTCCTGTTTCCAGTTATCGGAGTTGAGGACGCCAAATCAAAAAGCTTTCCCCATCGAAAGCCCCAACGACGACCGCAGAAATAGAAGCCGCGATTCGCTCTAGATCTTCTCGCGTCGCAATGGCGCTAGTGGTTTGAAGTTTCGAACTGATTTCATCCTTAAGCACGAGCGTACCCACGAACCGCCAGCCACCCGCAGCCGAGATTGTCTTATTTATCCGCTCGGGAAAATCGCAATCTTTTGGCACCAAATAATGAAAAACTTCTTGGTCGTACGAAAATATCCGAGTGCCTGAATTTTTCAACCAAGGGTCCGTGGGCTCGGAGGTCTGGTCCTCGAAAACGACTATTCCATCCTTATTTTCCTGCAAGAATTTACGAACAATAATTTCTAATTCCTCGCGGGTATCTAGCTTAGGCACCATGATCCCACCAGATTCTAATCGTCTCGACTCTTTCGCCATAACCTCATCCGGCACTGGAATAATTCCTCCGGTATCTAGGCTGTGTACTGCCGATTGATCAAACCCCTCAGGCAGGAGTGCACTGATCGACCCAGATTCGAGGGGAAGCGACCGCGCCAAAATTTTAGACAATGAACCGCCATCATCCAAATACTGCTGGAAGTATTCATCCGCGATCCCGAATAGACGTAGCTCTTCAATTTTCACCATTTGAGGACTACACTCAGTGACCCAAGCCCTGCTGTAAACTTTCACCAGTAACGGAAATAGTCAAATCCAAACCCAACCAGGTCCCGCAATAGTGGCGGTTCTCTCGCAGGCGCAAGGTCGTCAAGACGCAAAGGAAGAGTTAACCGCGCGTCGGCTTATGCGCGGCGCGTTGGATCGGGTCGATGGTCGGTCCAAAGGGCGGGGCGTAGGCCAGGTCGAACTCCTCGATCTGATCTACCTTTAAATTCATGTGCAGCGCGGCGGCTAAAACGTCTATGCGTTGGGCCACCCCCTCGCGTCCGGCCATCTGCGCGCCCAGCAGGCGACCGCTGCGCCGGTCGGTGACCAAGCGGATACGGATCTCGCTGCCGCCCGGGTAGTATCCCGCACGGGATGCTGATCGTTCGTCCACCGCCACCGCATCGAAGCCAGCGGATTTGGCTTCCGCCACCGACAAACCGGTGCGCGCGACCTCCAGATCGAACACTTTCACGACATTGGTGCCGACCACTCCGGAGTAGGTCGCTTCATGCTCGGCCGCGTTGGCGCCCGCCACCCAGCCCTGCCTGACCGCGGGCTGGCCCAAGGGGAACCAGACGCGCTGGCCCGAAACGCGGTGCATGATCTCGCAACAATCGCCCGCCGCATAAACACTGGTCAGATTGGTGCGTTGCCGGTCGTCGGTAATGATCGCGCCCGATTTGCCCAATTCGATCCCAGCCGCGCGCGCGAGTTCAACATTCGGATGGACCCCGACGCCAACGCAGACCAGATCGGCGAGGAGCGCGCGGCCGGTTTCTGTCACGACGCCCGATACCTTTCCACCTTGGCCGGTGAACTCGGTCACCCGCTCGCCCAGCACCACCTCAACCCCGTGCTGCCGCAATTCATCAACCACCTGATCGCGCAGATCGCCATCGATCGTATTCATAACGCGGTCGGTCGCGTTGACCAAGGTCACCGCGCACCCACGTTCACGAAACGCGTCAGCCATCTCTAACCCGATGTAGCCCGCGCCGATCACCACCACCTGACGCGTCGAATGAGTCGCGACAAATTCAAGAACCCGGCGCGCGTCGTTCAAATGCCGTATCGCGAAAACCCCGGGCAGATCGTGCCCCGGCAGCGGCGGGCACTGCGCGTTGGCGCCGGTCGCCAACACTAAACGGGTAAAACCATACTCGCGTTTCCGGCCATTCTCCGTCACGCGCACCATGGACTTGGCCGGCATGATCTCAGAAACGTCGCAATTTAGTTTGATGGTGATGGAATGGCGGTCGGAAAAATATTCCGGCGTGTGGACCGCAAGCGAGTTCAGATCCGGGATCAGCCCCGAAAACACGTAGGGGATCCCACACGCCCCATACGAGATATCTCCGGTCCGCTCCAAGACCGTGATCGGCAAGCCGGGCTCAGCCCGGCGCGCCTGCATAGCGGCGGCCAAACCCGCGGCCACGCCGCCGATCACTAACAGTTGGTCCTTCAAGTGCCCGGTTCCTTTCGCGAACGGTTATTCACCATTCCAGGGCGATGTGATACGCTAAAATCGAGATTTATAGCTTAGGCGATAGCGGGGATTTGTCCAAATGAAATGTCCGAAATGCGGTCGGGTTTACGCGGATACGGTGGCATTTTGTCCGGTTGACGATGCGGTTTTGGTCGTGACCGAGAGTTCGTTGCGCGCAAACGAGCCCGATGCCGTGCAGCCGGGCGCGTTTGCTTCAACCGTCGCATCGACCGGCAGTGAGTTGCCGATCGATAACGAGATAACCGCCCCGCCCGAGGCCCCGCGTTGGGTAGAGCCGATCGCAGCGAACGACGAAGAGCAGATCACGGTGGTTAGCGAACGCCCGGCTGGCGCCATCCCACCGCCGCACACACGAATGAATGTGCCGATCGCCCCACCGCCACCGCCGGTCAACTATGTTCCGGCGCGTCCGCATCCGGCCGCGCCAAATTCGAACCCGTGGAAGGTCGCGTTCCTGGCCATGATCGGTGTGTTGGCTATCGGGGCGATCCTTTTTTATCTATTGCGCAATAATCCGAACGCGCAGAATTCCAATACTCCGCCGCTGGTCGCTGACCCGAACGGCTCGCCGGTGCTGACCGCGTCGCCCGCCAATGGGCAGGGCGAGATCTCGGCCCCGACGGTCGCCTCGCCGCCGCCCTATGGTGGTAACACGAACGTCAATGCGAATGTTTCGACCACGCCGACGCCGACGAGTTCCCCCGTGAATACGAACGAGGAATTGCCGCCGGGCATCCCGACGCCTACACTTACGCCGACGCCACCAAAGAATCAGAATTCTGGGAACACCAATAGCAGTCCGACACCGACACCCGCGACGCGTCCGTCACCCGGTGTGACGCCCAGACCGACGCCGCCGACCGCAACGGTCCCTCCGCCGGGCTAGTTCTCGACAACTCTATTTTCGACCGGCATTCCCAGCGCGGCCCTGACGGGCCGCAACCAAACTGCAGCGTTTTTTCTTGCTTCCCCTCTCCCTTTGGGAGTAGGGGGTTGGGGGGCATAGGCGCTAACTTAAGGAATAGGGTTTAGGGGTCAAAACGGGCCAGTTGGG
>JBDSEC010000203.1:0-6150 GCA_039920205.1 Pyrinomonadaceae bacterium | reverse complement strand
GCTTTTCGTTGGTCGGCGCCGTCGGCGACGACACCGCGGGAAGTTCATTGGTCGAGAACCTTAATGCCGCTGGCGTTGATTGCCGCGGAGTGATCGTCGTTCCCGGTCAACAAACCACGACAAAAGTTCGGGTCTTGGCTGGTCATCTTCATTCACCGCGCCAGCAGGTCATCCGCATCGACTACGACAATGCACCGGCATCAGGAGCTGATGTCACTCAGCAGATGGTGGCGCAGTTCAAGACCGTCGCAGGTGACGTGGATGCGGTGGTTATATCTGATTACAATTATGGGGTGGCGAGCGAAGCGATCACTGCCGTCATTCGCGACCTGGCCCGCGACCGTGAGATCCCGGTGCTGGTCGATTCACGCCATCGCCTACTTCACTTTCGCGAGTTCGCCACGGCGACGCCCAACGAAGACGAGGTCGAGCAGTTGCTTAATCGCAATTTCGATCAGGTTGAGGAATTGGAAACCGCCTGTTCCCTTCTCCGTGAAGAGTTGGGTTGCCAGGCGCTGCTGGTAACGCGCGGCAACAACGGCATGATCCTGTTGCAAAAAGGAGAGCCGGCCCAACGGATCGAAGCCGTGGGCTCGCGCCAACCGATCGATGTTACGGGCGCCGGCGATACCGTGATCGCGGCCTATGCGCTGGCATTGGCCAGCGGTGCGTCCTTCGAAGACGCCGCGCAGATAGCCAATCATGCCGGCGGCGTAGTGGTGATGAAACGCGGCACGGCTACGCTGTCGGCACAAGAACTAACCAACTCTATTAATGGCGAAAGGCCGGGCCATGACTGATCGAGCACTGCTGGATAATTTGGGTGTTTCGCCGCAGAGCCGGATCTTGGACCGCCTGCGATTATTGGCGCGAGTGGCGGTCGCACGTCATCAAGGGGCCCGAATTGTGCTAGCCAATGGTTGTTTTGATCTGTTGCATGTAGGCCATGTGCGCTATCTAACGGGTGCACGGGCGTTGGGCGACTTTCTGGTGGTGGGAATCAATTCCGACGAGCAGGTTCGAAGCCTGAAAGGTTCGGGTCGGCCCTACATGCCCGCGCACGAGCGGGCCGAGATCATCGCCTCGCTCCGCGCCGTGGATGCCGTACATATCTTTCCGGAACCCACGGTCGAGGAGTTGTTGCTCGCTTTGCGTCCGGACGTCCACGCTAAAGGAACGGACTATACCCGCGAAACCGTACCCGAACGGGCGGTGGTGGCCGCGTACGGCGGCACCGTAGCCATCGTGGGTGATCCCAAGGACCATTCCACGACTGAATTAGTGGCACGTGTATCCAGCGAGGACTAGGGGCGGCTGACAAAGATCTGTGCATGAAGATACTGATCGTAAAATTGGGAAGCATCGGTGACCTGGTGCATACGCTGCCGGCGGTGGCGGCTATCCGTCGCCAGGTGCCAGAGGCAGAAATTTCTTGGGTCGTGGAAAACCGCGCGGCCGAAGTGCTCCGAGACAACCCGGCCATAAATAATCTCATCGAAGCGGACACGAAGGCATGGAGGCGCTGGCCGATGTCTGGGGAGACGCTGACGGCACCGCGCCGGCAGTTTCATCAGCTTCGCGCCTCCTCCTTCGATCTAGCTATTGATTTTCAGGGTTTGCTTAAGTCGGCGTTGATGTCCCGGTTCTCGGGCGCACGCCGACGATTTGGTTTTGCCCGCCGGTCATTGCGCGAACCCGCCAGCCGTATCCTGGGTCATCGACCGATCGACGTCCCGTTGGACGCTCACATAATTGTAAAAAATATTTCTTTGGCCGCGGGCGCACTTGGCCTGGAAATGGACACGGATCCGTCGACGTTCGAGTTTCCGCTCGGCACCAAACCGGCCGATCAACGTGAAGCCCAGGTCGCGGCCGGAACTCAACCCTTCGCGATCTTGAATCCTGGTGGCGGATGGCCGACCAAATTGTGGAGCCCGGAAAGGTTCGGCCGTCTGGCCGATGCGCTCTGGACCGACTTTGGCTTGCGGTCGTTGGTCAGTTTCGGACCCGGTGAAAAAGGGTTGGCGGACCGGGTGATCGCGAACACTGGATCTGGTCAGGCCCAGGCCGTTTCCCTTTCGCTGAAAGGATTTTACGAGCTCGCCAAACTTGCCGAAGTTTATATAGGCGGCGATACCGGCCCGACGCACTTGGCGGTGGCGGCGCGCACTCCGATCGTAGGGCTATTTGGTCCGACCGAATGGTGGCGCAACGGCAGCCCTTTTCCCGGAGACGTATGCGTCGAGCGCAACGATATCGGCTGTCGCACGAATTGCCACCGGCGGAGTTGTAACAAATGGATCTGTATGGATATAGAGGTTGCCCGCGTGCTAGCAGCCGTGGGCCAGCGCCTGCGCGATTCCGGTTCATTGAAAGCGAGGCTTACCGTTGCGTAGAGGCGGCACCTGGATGCAGCGGTGGCGGGTTCCGCTCGGCTTTCTCTGTGGAATAGTCTTTATTGTGCTGGCACGACCCCGGCTGCTTACGCTTTTGATCGGCGGTGCCATTGCCGTTGTAGGTTTGGCCGGCCGCGCCTGGTCAGCGGGACACATACGAAAGAACGACCGCCTGGCCATCACCGGACCGTATGCCTTCACCCGAAATCCGCTTTATTTTGGTAGCTTCATACTCGGTCTCGGGTTCACCATTGCGGCGGGCCGTTGGTGGCTCGGGCTGCTGTTCGCAGCGCTGTTTTTGGGCATCTATTTACCCGTTATGCGCGTCGAAGCAGCGACCCTGGCTAAACTGTTTGGCGAGGATTACGAGAACTATGCGCGGGCCGTGCCGTTGTTTCTGCCGCGCTTGTGGCCCTATCGGGCTGCAGCCGGTGAAGCGGTCGGTTTTGATAGCTCGCTTTATATGCGTTACCGGGAATACCAGGCGGCGATCGGCTTGGTGGTTGCCTTGACGATCTTGGCGCTAAAGGCGCTGTACCTTGGATTGCTTATCTTATGACCCGAACTACTAGGTCACTAATTTTACTCCTGGCGGAAATCTTGCTGATCACCTCGCCCGGTTTTGCGCGGCCGAGCGACCCGCCGGCGACGGACACGAAGCAACTTCCCTTTGCGGCGGATGAAGAGTTGTATTACGAAGGTGAATTTTCCCGGCTGTTGCTGCGTGGGATAGACATTGCCGATCTGACGTTTCGCACCACCTATCTTCCCCGCACCGGAGATTCAGAAAATAATGGCCAGAAAGTGCGGTTCACCGCTGAAGCGCTTTCCAAGGGTGTCGTCGTAAAATTGTTCGGATTGAAATTTCGCGAGCGGGTTGATTCGACCGTCGCCGTCGAACCGTTCGGCACCGAATCGAATACGCGGGTGGACGAGCAGGGCAAGCGCGTACGGACCAGTACCACTGATTTCGATCTGGTGGACGGCAAGGTCACGTACACGGAACTTGATCCCAACGATCCGGCGCGGCCGCCGCGCGTGGTCTCGTCGCCGTTGACCGGCGAGGCTCACGACATCGCTTCGGTCTTCTATTACTTGCGCACGCAAAAGCTGGAACTGGGCACGACTATTACGGTGCAGATCAGCGATTCGGGACAAGTCTATTCGGTCCCGGTGAAGATCTCGGCCGGCAAAAAGATCAAAACCGTATTGGGTAAATTGAATACCATAAAGGTCGAGCCCGATATGTTTGGTGAAGGAAAGCTGCTGCGCGGCAAGGGATCGCTAGTGATCTATATGACCGACGATCGCCGCCATGTGCCAGTCAAGGCGCAGATCAAAATGGAATTCGGAACGGTAGATATCACTTTGAAACGCGCGATCTTAGGAAGAACTTAATTGATTCCCTGGGTTGGCAGTACCGCCTTCTGGCGGGTTTTTACGTTAGAGGATCTTGCAGTTGCCCTTACGGGTCGCTCGAACCGTTGTTCAGAGTTGAAGATTTCGCAACGTCGACGAGCTGAAGCATGTCGTACATTTTACTCGAGTTTTGTTACCCTTCAGGCCTGACGGATATGATGGGTCAGATAAATGTACGGTAAACTTCAGTTTGCCGACCGTGAGTTTCATTCAAGTCTATAGTGAAGGAACGCCGTTAGTAAAACCCCGCCTGAAAGGCGGAACTACCAACCCAGCACTGCAACCAATTTTCCCTAATGCTCCTTCCCCTGATCATCGGACACCGCGGCGCATCTGCACTCGCTCCGGAAAACACCCTGATCGCATTTACCAAAGCCTTTGACGATGGCGCGGACGGGTTGGAGTTCGATGTTCATCTGGCGCGGGACGGTGTACCCGTGATCATCCATGACGACACATTGAAGCGAACCGGGTTGCGCGCCGGACGCATTGCGGATCTCACTTCTAAAGAACTTGCACAAATCGACGTTGGGACCTGGTTCAACCGCAAATTCCCTGCCCGCGCCCACCCGTCATATGCATCCGCGACGATTCCTACTCTGGTTCAGTTGTTCGAACTCGTTCACAAACGGCGGCCGGTACTTTATGTGGAGCTTAAGGGCCCTGACGCGATTGATCTGGCCGCGCCGGTAACTCGCCTTATAGCGGAATACGATCTAAAAGCAAACGCGATCGTCGAGAGTTTTAGCCATGCCGCTGTCAAACAGGTAAAGCTGGCCGATCCAACCATCCGAACCGCCGCACTGTTCGAACCAACGCTCACGCGGCCCAAACCGTCGGCGGGCTGGCTCTTGGAGCGGGCGAAAGAATGTGACGCTGACGAGATCGCGCTGCACTATTCCATGGCATCACGCCGCGTTGTGACGCATTTGGCCGATTACGGCACTCCGGTCGTCATCTGGACCGCGGACAAGCCGTCCTGGGTCGGGCGTGCGGTACGGGACGGTATTGGGGCGATCATTACTAACAACCCGGAGGTGTTAGTAGCCAAGCGCGCCACATTGCGGCAATTTGGTCAATGATTCATTGAGTCATTGATTCATTATTTATTAGGAGGCACTTCAAAATTGGATGCGACCTTTCCGATTCGATCTTATGTTTACGGAACTTCCAATGACCAAATCTCCAAATCACTCAATGACACAATGACCCAATTCCTCTGTGGCAAAATTTCTTACTTCGCTCTATCCTAATAACACCGCGAGGAACCGTACCATTTTGTTAGACCGCATATTCGTTCGCCCCAATTACACGCTCCATTATCGCCGCGCCCCCAGCGTGCGGTGGGCCAGCGCAGCGCGGGCGGATTACCAGGTCATGGTCTTGCTTGATGGTTCGTTGAAAGCAAAGACGGAAGAGGTCATCCAGCAATTAGAATCTGGTGGTGCCGTGTTGCTGAACCCAGGCGACGAGGCCACGGCGACCGGAAAGACCGCGGAATATTTAACGCTCGACCTTTCTTCGACCCTGGTTTTCGATTGCGCCTTGCGTAGCCGATTCGTAACCAGCGGCGCGCGTATCGACCTGCGCGGTCCGGTATTGGAAGGCAACGCGGGATTAGATCGATTGGCGCGTGAACTTGCTACGGAACTACTAAACGCCGAAGCCGGCCAGGAATTGGTCGTCGCGGCCTTGGTCGAACAGACCGTGATCCATTTGCTTCGTCACCACGCGAATGTTCATAGAGCCGATGAGATGGAGTTGTCACGGGCGGGTTTGGTTGATCGCCGAATCCGCCGCGCGGTGGAATTGATGCATGCCAAGTTAGGCGAGGACCTAGCCTTGGACGAGATCGCCGCGGCGGCCTATTTGTCGCCATTTCATTTTGCGCGACTGTTCAAGAAACTAACCGGATCTGCACCACACGCCTATCTTGCGGCATTACGGGCAACGCGCGCCCAAACCCTGCTGGCCGAAACTGATCTATCCGTGACCGAGATCGCCGCGCGTGTTGGTTACGCCAGCCCCAGCCATTTCACCAAAGCCTTTCGCCAAGCCACCGGCCTGGTCCCGAGGGCCTTCCGCGCGGCCCTGATCACTTAGTGTTTTTCCAATCAAACAGGACGCCGCCATCGGTGGTAAAGATCAACCTCATGCCGCTCATCCACGCGTTCGTCGCGTAGAAATCGGCCGCGTCCACGCGCGAATCAAGTATCTGCTTACCGGTCTTAGCGTCATACACACCGATGTCAAAGTGGTTGCCGCCCACGATCACATAACGCTCGTCGGTCGAAAGCGCTAGGCAGGCAGCTTGCCCCCGGTGGCCGGTTAGGTC
>JBDSEC010000202.1:0-12895 GCA_039920205.1 Pyrinomonadaceae bacterium | reverse complement strand
TAACTTTGCGCATTCGGGGGACATTTTAACTTGGGGTTTACAAACCGCAATTAAATATTGACCTCTTTGGGGTTTTAATATACATTTTCCGCACTTTACAACTTCCCTGGATAAGAAGGTTGATAAGCGATGCCGAAACCCATCAGATCACGTCCCGCAAAACCACAACAGCCATTGCCCTCTGTTGTGGTGAGCATAGTAATTTCGCACTACAAAGCTGAACTAATGTTAACTCCACCGTGGCCGACCAAAGGAAGGGCAAAATATGAGCAACCTTAAGCTAAAACCCAGAACAATTATTGTTTTATTTACGCTTGCTGCGATGACCGTTGCGAGTGCTTATTTTTTTCTAAACCAAGTTTCTGCATTCGGATTATCCGGCAAGATCTTTACCACAACTTTTGACGGGCAATTTGTCCCCCAAAACCATTATTCAAGTAAAGATGCGGTTTATCTGAACGGCGGTCCGGTAAATGCTGGTGCCGATGGACTTCCTGACGGCACCTATTATTTTCAGGTAACCGGCCCTAGCGGGAACGATCTTCTCTCGACCGACGCGGCGGTTTGCCGGCAGTTGGTCGTAGCCAACGGAGTAATCGCCGCCGCCGAAGGACCGTCTTGTTTGCATTCGACGGGCATTCCGGATCTGTCAACCGGCGCGACGCCGATCAAGCTGATGCCTTTTAGCGACACGACGAACCCGGGCGGCAACTATACAGCCTGGTTAATTGCTAAGACCAGTAATACGACCGTCGCTGCGGACGGCATACATATCAATTTCCGTAACTCCGACGCAAAGTCTGAGATCTTTAGAGCTGATTCTGTGCCTTGCACGAATTGCAGCCCGACTTCGGTGTTGGCCGGCAGAAAGTATTACGATGCAAACGCAAATGGGTTATTTGACCCGGGCGAAGTTCCGGTTGCAGACGTGCAAATTTTGATTATCGCGGGTTCAACGTCAACGATCGTTTCAACGAGCGCATCGGGTATATGGAGTACTGCGGTACCGACCGGCGCCGAGTACTTAGTAATCGAATATCTACCCTTCACCGGCCCAGCCGGCCAGCCCGGCTCATATTGGCAGCAAACCGCTCCCGCGCCGGACTCTGAAGGACTTCAGAGTTACCGCGGAACCGCGAACACAGATCAAATCAATCTCAACATTGGCAATATATGCTTCAACCCGGACCTCAACGGTAATCCGATTGCGTCGTCGTCGCCGTGCCCGGTTAGCGATCTGCCGCCGCCGGAGCCCACGCCCATGCCGACGCCGACGCCGACACCATGCCCTGATTGCCCCACGACGGCAGTGTTAAGCGGAACGAAGTTCTACGATGCAAATGCGAATGGAACAGGTGACGACGGCGATGTTCCCATCGCAGGTGTGCAGATCGCAGTTGTCCTTACTACCGATCAAGGTACTTTCGTACGGTTCGCGACCACGGACGCTTCGGGTAATTGGAGTTTGACGGTGCCCATCGGAGCGCAATACCTGATCAGCGAGTACCTGCCGGATACCGATCCTGCGGTCGAGCCGGGCGGGTATTCTTATTGGGAGCAAACCGCCCCGTTACCTAACGACGAGGGATTTCGCGGTTACAGCGGAACGGCGACCGAGGATCGAAGCGGGCTAAGCTTTGGGAATGATTGTTTCCATACCGACGCCGATGGAAACAACCCTCTTAGGTCGCCAACGCCATGTACGGTCAGGTATCCGGCGACACCAACGCCGACACCAACACCGACCCCTGATCAATAGGGGAAAGAGAAAGGCTGCGTGAAAACGCAGCCTTTTCTCTTTCGTCAAAAACTAGTCGAGCCAAAAAAGGAAGAACGGGTGAAGGGGAGAAGGGGTGATGGGGTGACGGGGTGAAGGGGTGAAGGGAGCGCGTTCGCAATTCCCGTTCTCCCGTTCTCCCTTTCTCCCCATCTCCCCTTCTGCTCTACGGGCTGCTCACCAGCCGAAGCTTCCAATTTCGGATCGCCGTGGCCGTCGTGTCTAAGTTGGAAGTTAGGTAGTACAGCCGCCGGGTCGCCGGCGCGAGCGGAGCCGTCTTGAAGCGCATGTTCAGGAAATACGGCGGTAGCGATTGGTAATACATCGTCGCCTCAACCCGGACGTTGGCCGGATCTATGCCGGCCGGCAAGGTCACTTGATAAGTGACGATATCGGTCCCGCTGCCGTCCTGATATTGCGGGTCGTTCGCCGCGTTGCCTTTCGGAAACGTGGCTTCGACATACGCGAAGGGGATCTGCGGGCTCGGTCCGGTTTTGGTCCAGCCCCACGGAAGCAAGCGATTGTCCTTCAACTCGTGGTCGCGGTGGATAAAGCTAGTGGTGAATTTGCCCGCCGCATCCTGTACTAACTCTTCATAGATCTGCACTTGATCCTGCGAAATTATGGTCTCGTAGTGCGGTTGATAGTGTTGCAGCGTTTTATTTCCCACTTTGTATTCATCAAAAAACTCGGAGGGCAACACTTTGCCTTCACCATTCACGATCAAACCTAGATCGTTGGTTCGCCCGGAAGCCCAAACGACTTGATCGCGGCCGTCGCGATTCTCGATCACCTGGAATTCAATGAACGACCGGCGGAATCCGACCCCGCTCGGGAATCGATGGCCGGTCTTGTTCGTCACCGTAACGGTGGCGGTCAACTTTCCGTCACCGATCTGTGGTTTCGAAACCGCGAGGTCCAAGGTTTTCTCGCGCGCCTGCTGGACATAGTTTTGGATCGTGTCCGGCAGATCCGTCACTGAACCGCTCATGTAATCACTCTTGCGGACGCCCAAAATGTCGTTGAACTGATTGAACATCTCCAATAGGGTGACGTTCAATCCCAACAACTCGTGACGCGCGAAACCTTCGTCGCGCATCCGCACACGGATATCCTTCAGCGGGGCGCGCTCGTCGGCGGCAGGAAAATTGTCGTCTTCAATGATCGCGATCTGTTGCCGGATCGGATCGATGTCTAGATTCTGCAGCGCGCTCTTATACGTACCCGGCATGTGGCAGGCCTGGCAGCTTTGTGCCTTAGCATTCACCGGACCAAACTCGGTTTGGAATCCGCTATTCAGCCACTCCAGATAGGTAGCCTGTTCGATCGAATGATTAAATGGTTTGAAGACCGGATTCTTCTCGACCTGATCCAACACGGTCGGCTTCTCGCCGGGTTTTAGCGGGTCGTCCACATTCGGCAGGTTAATGGAGTGGCAACTGCCGCACAGTCGCGAATCCTTAACATAGGCGCTGTACTTGGGCGTTATCCCCAACGAATTCTTCATCGGCAGGGTCGAGATGGTGTCGTCCTTGAATGGTCCGTGCAACACGTCGGGTTCCGTCATTTGGAATTGACCCGTGGTCGAATTTTCCAAGAAGTACGCGATCGGTAATTGTCCCGGGGGAGTTTTACCTTCCGCGATGTGATGACAGACCGCGCAACTGATCCCGTCGCGCGCCAACCCGCCGTATTTGAAATTCGGATCGGCGGGATCGGTGATCTGGGTGTATTCAAGCTTAAAGTCGGCGAATGGATCGTTGTGGTCGATGTCGAACTGCCGCTTGCCCATCACTCCATGGCAGGTAAGACAAGTGTTGACCGTGGCGGTGATCAATTGCTCAGGCTCTTTGAACTCGGCGCGCAGGATCGCGACCTCGCTCTCCAACTGGGCATAGAAAACGGGATCGCGTCCGGCCAACCCCATCGGCGACCAACGCCACTCGCCGTACGGTGAAATGTTGACCCCGTTCGGTACATTGTTCCTTGGCGGCGCGGTCGGATAAAACATCACCGGACCAAACGGACCGTTCAAGGCACTGTGGCAGACCATGCACTGATCCGAGGTAATGAACTGCTGCGGTTTTACCGGCGCCGCGACCACGTGGTCTAGGGTCTCGGCCGGCATCTTTTGTACCGTCGAGAAATCGACCCGCGGAATCGAACTAAAGCGTTCTAAAAATTCCGGATTGACCGCGGCGGCCGCTTTCGGTAATGCGCCTACTCGGTTTTTGGGATGTTGGCCTTCGTCGGGGTTTGCGTTCGGCAATTTGCGCCACGAATTGTCCACGCGAAAAGTCAGCGGCTGACCGGGGAAGCCTTCGATATTATTCAGCGACGAAAAGGTAAGCTCCTTTTCCGCCGAGGCGTGACATCGCACGCAGTATTGTCCAAATCCAGCGGCCGGATAGTTGAAGGGATACGACGTGGTATCGAACGACATTCCGGTAAACCATTCGCCCCAGTACCAACCGTCCTTGGCACCGGCCGCGTCTTTGATCATCACGGTCCAATCCTTGGACTTGGCGAAGGCGGCGGCGATCTGCGCCGGCGTCATATTTTGATAAATGGCGGCGGGCGGGGTGAATTGCTCTTTGATGATCATGGCGCCGTCGGGTATCACGCCGAGTCGGTTACTCGTCAACCAGGCCATCATCTTGGGCGAATAGTAGATGCGCACGGCCGGGTGAGTACCGTAATAAACATCATTAATGTAAGGCCCGGTGTCGCGCACACCTTTGTCCCGGCACCAGGATAGGTATCCGCCCGTGTTCAGATATTCGAACACCGTCTTTTGAAAGGTGACGATCTTGTTGGGCGGTACGGAACTGGGGAGCGGCAGCGGGTTCTCGCGAGCGTCGCGGCAATAGAGCGGAACCTCGACTTCGGCGAAACGCTCGGCATCGCCGACGACGGCGGCGGTTTCCATTCGTGCCGTCGCTCCGGTTGGTCTGATGAGGTAGATTACAAAAACAACTAAAAACGCGAACAGGACAAATGCCTTGATGGTGTGTCGCATGGCGTAGGAGTCTCCCCGGTTTTGTTTGGTAAAGCGCCAAGTGAATACATTTAGCCAACGCACCGCGCCGGCTATGAAGAAATGCAGAAAACGTTCAGGGCGATAAATCTGGTGAAGGCGAAAAATTTATATCAAAGAGAGAGCAATTACACAACAGATCCCGACCAAACACACTATACCCGACGTGAATATCAGGTCGCCGATGCGGCCCTTTCGTCGTCTGGTTCTTGCCGACGGATCCTTGAGCGCCAAATAGGTGATAAATCCCGAGATCAAAAAGAAAACGGCGTTCGCGGCCAACAGTTCGTCCGCCAACGAGCTGACATGCTTAAGGCCCTCGACCAAACGGGCCAATCCGATCAAGGTCAGACACAATCCCACCATCATGAACGAATGCGAAAATACGTAATCATAGAGCTTGTCGGGGGCGGTCGCCGGAGTCGGTTCTTCCTTCGGCCGACCGCAATTGGGGCAGGTCTTGGCCGCGGCAGAACAGGGGTGCGCGCAATCGGGACAGGGGACCAGTTTAGGATTTGGCTGTGTCACAGGTCACTGGCCTTTGCGGTGCATAGTTAGGTCGATCAATGGCGGGATAATAGCATATCGTCCGGGTGTTGGGATTGGAACTCGCATGACTGTTGAAATCCAGAACAAAAAACGGATACTTTCACCTCGTCGCGTCAGCGGCGCGGATAAATAGCCACTAGCTTCAGCTAGTGGATAGGCAAACTCACAACCGGCTTTAGCCAAAATCTTTTAAAGTGCAGTCCTTTTGGCTTTAGCCCTCCGCGGGAAGGAGCCGAGAATGTCATTTGTAAAAGTTTGGATCCATTTTGTTTGGTCGACAAAGAATCGAGAACCCTTACTAACCAATTCAATTCGCCCGAAGGTGTTTCAGCACATTAGGGAGAACGCGAAAACAAAAGAGATACACTTAGATTTCATTGGCGGCTACACGGATCATGTCCACTGCCTGATCTCATTGGGAAGTGGCCAAGAGATAGAAAACATTATTCGCTTGATAAAAGGTGAATCTTCACTTTGGGTAAATAAGATCAAACTGACCCGCGGGAAATTTGGTTGGCAAGATGAATACTTTGCCGTTTCGGTTAGCCCGTCGCTGGTGCCGGGCGTGCGGCGCTACATTGCTAACCAAGAGGAGCCTCATAGTACAAAGTCATTTAGCGATGAGTTCAATGGCTTCATGAAGTGGGCCGGATTTCAGCGGTTCGAGGGCTAAAGCCGATCGGAAAAGCATTTGACAGAGTTCGGCTAAAGCCGGATCGTAAAACCGATTCCTCTAGCTAAAGCTAGGGGCAATTTATCCATGCCGCTATCGCGACGCGGCGTGCATACCCAAATCATTCCAGACATTAAGGGACACATCTTAACCTGCTGAACCGTTCGTTGGAAGTTCATTTGTAATCCAACCGCATCATCAATCCCTCTGTTACCTCCGGTAAAATCCCTTCTTTCGCCGTATAAAAAAAGGCGCCGCCATCTCTGGCGGCGCCCTTTTAGCTTAATGGTCCAACGACTAAAAGTTCAGCTTAAGACCGAACTGGAATTGACGCGGGTCGTACGCGGCGGTGGCGCGGCTGTAATACAAGCCGTTGCCGGGTCGCGTGCCAAATGAATTAACGCGGTCGTAGAAAGGGTTCGCCGCCGCTTCGTTGAAGCGGTTGAACAGGTTAAAGCCCTCGGCGATGATATCCAGATTGAATCGGTCGTTGAACCGCACGTTACGCGTTATCCGCATATCGAACGACGCGTAACCCGTAGTAATACCGGCATTGCGCCGCAAGTTCCCTGACGTGTACGGTCCGCCACAGTTCGGATCTACACCCGGGGCACATAGCGTGCCGTCCGCACGGACGCTGGGACGGTCGTTCGAGCTTTGCAAGTCGCCGTTGGTATCCGTTCCGGTAATGATATTGAACGGACGTCCCGACGATATTTCGACAATCGGGGCGACCGTAAAGTCCGCCAATATCCGATAGGCCAAGCTGTCGGAGTTCCGCCACGCGGCCGGCGACGTGATCATTCCGCTGAACACGAAACGATGCCGTTGATCGAACAGCGAATCCGAACGCTCGGCCGCGAAATTGCGGTTGTCTTGGGGCTTCAACAAGGTCTGCAAGTCCGACGAATCGTCGATCGAGTGTGACCAAGTATAGGACGCCAAGAATTGGTAGTTGTTCGAAAACCGTTTCTTCAACTCCAGGTTCATCGCATTGTAATTCGAATTACCATCAGACAACTGTGCGCTGACATCACCAAACGGCGAGATCGGCCCAGGCGTGCGAACGCTGCCGGCGATGGCGGCGTCAAACGCCGCTTTGGTCACCGCTCCGCCCGTGATCGCACTGATAAAGAAGTAGTTCGGACCACTCCGGCGGAAGAAGTTCGCCGCTACGGGGCTGACCACTGTCTGGCCCAATCCATTGCGTCCAACCAAACCCGGAATTACCACCACGTATCCCGGCGGGCAACCCGCACCCGGGCAGACCGACGGCAACGAGAAGAACAATGCCTGAGCATTGCTGACCGGATTCGCACCCGCGAAGCGGCGGAAGTTCTCGATCAGGAAACTGGTGTCCGGGGCATTGATATCTTGCGGGTGCGGTAAATGGTGCGCCCCAACAAAGATGTAGCTGCCCGACACCGACATGTCCCTGGTTATCTGCCGCTCGATGGTCAAATTGCCTTGCGTAGCCGACGCGTACTCGAAGTTCTTCGCCACCGCTAAGGTGAAGGGAAGGATCGGTCCAAATCCAACAAAGTTCTGATCGTTAAAGCGGATCCGTCCCGGCAGATATTGCGCCGTTGCGGCCAATCCGGGAGTCACACCCGGAGTCGCCGTTCCCTGGAAGATCTGCAAGATATTCAGCAACTGATTGGGCGCCGGACTGCCCGGAAGAACATTGGTGTATTGCTGTTGTTGCGCCCCATCCGCGATATCGGAATTGAACGCAACCGCTAGCAGCGGGTGATCGTAGAACAGGCCCAACGCTCCGCGGACAACCGTTTTGCCATTACCCTTGATATCCCAAGCAAATCCGGCCCGCGGGGCAAAGTTGTTGGTGTCTTGCGGGAAACCCTGTTGCACTCCCATGAAGTCTTGGGCGATCAACAGATCCTGCGCCGACAAGGTGATCCCTGAAAGCGGGTCACGGAAAGAGATGGGGTCGATCGTATCGGTCAATTCAACGTCATATCGAACGCCGTAATTCAACGTGAAGTTAGGACGGATCTTCCACGAATCCTGCGCGTAAAAGGCTAATGGCTTGTTGTTGATCGCACTGTTCGGATTACCGAAGCCTTGGATGAACACACCCGGGAATCCCAATCCATAAGATTGGACCGGGGTGATCGCCGGGGCGGCCAAACTCAAGCTAGGGATAAAGTTCGCCAGTGTGCTGGCGGCGACTGAACCAAAGTTGAACAGTCCGGGGAAGTTCAGATCGAAACGGGCATCGACATTGATCTTGTTAATATCGCCGCCGAATTTGAAACTGTGATTTCCCCAGGCCCAATTTAAGTTGTCGGTCGCGGAATACCGGCTTTCCGTTCGGCTGACCGGTGAAAAAGGATTAGAACCGATAAACGCCGTGCCCGAGATCTGCAGCGCCACGCTCGGGATCTGCGAATCAAAGGTCGCCTTGCGATGACCGTAGGACAATCGCGCCTCATTTACGATCGTGTTAGATATGGTTGAATTAAGCGACGCCACGAACGAAGTATCACGCAACGTCTGAATTCCGGTACGCGAAAAGTCGTTTTGACCAAAGGTCTGGTTCTGCGATTCGTCTTGAATACCAGTAAGGTCGCTGGGATTGTAACTGCCCCGAATGCTCAACTGATTCCATTCGTTGATCGCGTGATCGCCACGCGCCGAAAAGTAAGTGGTGGCTTCCGAGATCGGGAAGATCGTCGCCAAGCTGTTCAGCGGGCGAAAGCCGATCGGCTGGCCCAACGTATTGATGGTGGTAAAGCCCGGAGCGATACCGTTATTCGCGGCCGTTTGAACGGGGGCACCCGAAATAAAGAACCGCGGTCCGATCACCGTCCCGGCGGTGATGGCCCCGCCCGGGCTGACGACTGTGCTTAATCCATTCAATGCGATCTGGCCGCCCGAAGAGGCAAACGTCGCATACGAGATCGCCCGGCCAATGCGTGCCGCATCGCCGCTGGCAAATTCCGTCGTAATGAAAGTTACCTGGGCCGGCGTCAATCGCGAATAGGTCGTGTTGAACGGCAAAACCGGGAAGGTTGTTCCGGGGCCGACTGCGATGCTCCCGGTCAAACCTTCAGCCACATTCGACGTGAAAAAGCCCGATTCCTGCCGGCGGCGTTGTTCAAATGAAGCAAAGAAGAATGTCCGGTCTTTAACGATCGGACCACCGATGGTGGCGCCGTATTGGGCGCGCGTGAACGGTGGGTCCGAGATCGGCGCAAACGCATTGCGCGCTTGGAAACTGCTGTGGCGGATAAAGCCGAACAGATTGCCATGAAAGTCGTTGGTGCCGCTCTTGGTCACGACGTTGACGATGCCGCCCGTGGCGCGGCCGAATTCGGGCGCGTACGAATTCGTAGCTACCTGATATTCCTGTACGGCTTCTTGCGAGACGGTCGAACGCGACGCGTTGATCGAGTTATCGGTAAAATCCGCACCGTCAACTTGAACCAAGGTCGAACGTCCACGTTGACCGCCGATGTTCAATCCGGAACTGGGGGCCGGCCCGATGGGGCGGCCGTTGTCGCGGCCAACCGTCGAAAGCGTCAGCGCAAAACCGGTCGCGCTGCGTTCATTGATCGGCAAGTTATTAATGCGTCGTTGGTCGATGGTGCTGGCGACGGTATTGCTGGTCGTTTCGACAAGTTGAACACTGGCACTGTCAACCGTGACCGTTACGCCCACGCTGCCTACCTGTAAGGGAATGTCCAAGCTGGCGCGCTGTCCCACGGTCAGCTTAACGTTTGGTACTGATGCCTTCGAGAATCCGGTCGCCTCGACCGTGATCTCATAATCGCCGGGCGGGATATTGATCAGTTGATAAGCACCTTCGTCGTTGGTGACCGCAGTACGCGTGGCGTTGGTTGCGGTATTGCGCGCGGTAACGGTCGCACCCCGGACTACTCCGCCTTGCGCGTCGCTCACCACACCCAGTAGATCCGAGCCATTGGCCTGTGATTGCGCCATTACCAGGGACGTGCCCATCAGCACGAGCGCGCAAATTAACGCCAATTTGATGGCGGCGGAAAGCAAATTAACGGGGTACACTTGCATGTTAGATTCTCCTTCAAGAGTTATGCGTCGAATGGCCGGCGATTGTTGGTAACCCTCAACCGTGACGAGCCGCGACCGAGGCCGCACAAAATTTTCTGTTGCTAGGGTTGGCATTCCGTTCAAAGGCACGTTAATGCACAGGTCAACCGACCAAATACAGAGTTAACGGAGACTTAGATAACGGAAAGCACGCCAGGAAACACCGGCGAACGTGTGTGTTTTGTACCTTAATTCGCGTCGCGTGTCTAGGCGAAAATCAGTTTTTCTAATAGATACATAAAGGTTTGCATCCGTTTGGGTTGCGGTGGCGCGCTAGACCAGCGGTTTTGCCATGGTTTCGGGCAGTTTGTTGGTGTTCCGGGTGGCGCGCGCCAGGCGCCGCCGCAGGCTTTTGCTGCGGCCGAGTCCACGAACTAGTATTGCCGCTAAGCGCGGCATAAAAGCGGCGTGCCGCAGCCAGTGCGAGACCCGTAAACGTTGACGAAAGCGCTGTTCGTAAGCGTGTCTGTAATGGTCCGCAAATGACGTAAGCGCTTGCGCGTCTCCACCCCATCGAAGGATCACCGCGGCCGCAACCTCGCCACTTTCCAACGCCATCAACATACCGCTGCCGGTAAAGGGATCGATAAATGAAGCGGCATCACCGATGGTGATCAAACCGGGTTGCGGTATCAGTTCGCGGCGGCCGTACCAGGGCAGCGCGACGGCCAGCCACGGAGTCACGGTTTGGGCCTTCACGAGAGTTTGGTTGGCCCGTTGGTTGGTCATTACGACCTCCCGAACAACCCGTTCGGCGTCGTTATTCAAGCTGCGGACCAAGTCGGCGCGGACTATAAAGCAGTGGTTAAACCGGCCCCCTTCGATCGCGTTCACGCCGCCATATCCGCCGTGGTAAACATATATCTCGCAATGGCCAGGTTCGATCCGGGCGTCCACCATATGAGCTTTAAAGGCGACGAACGGTGCCGCTGTGGATTCGCGCCTATTTTCATTTGCGCAAAGACGCGCCAGTGCGCGGCCGCGCCCGGTGGCATCAACGGTTAGTGCGGCGCGGATCGCGTGTTCGGTTCGATCGGCCGCGCGCAACTGTACGCCGCGAATCGTGCCTGCTTCATCGATCAACCTCGTGACGCTGGTTTCCTCGCAAACGTCTATCCCGACCGCGCGCGCACGCGCGAGGAGTCGCGCATCCATCTCGGCCCGGCTTAATCCAAGCGCGGCTTGCCCGCCGTCGCCGAACCAGGCGCTGGGAACGGTAACCGCGCGGCCGCGCATTGAATAGAAGACCGTGTCCGTCAGGCGCGTCCCGTCGGGTTCCATCATCTGATCCAAAACACCCAACTCCGCAAATTGCGCCAAACATTCGGGCGAAATGAATTCGCCGCAGAGCTTTTCACGGGGGAAGCGTTTCTGCTCGGCCAATAATACGCGTTTGCCGTTCAAGGCCAGGCGGATCGCTAGGCTGGAACCGGCCGGACCGCCGCCCGCAATGATCACGTCGTAATTATTCGAACGGGGAAATGTCACAACCGCATTCTAGCGCCCAAACCGATTTATGCGCAGCCAGCACCAGGCGGAAGGGAAAACGGCGCTTTACGGATACGTTTTGCAAGCCGGCTTTTTGAGCCAAATACTGTAATTCGCCGGGTCGGAAACTGCGCAAGATGGACAGCGCGCCGTCGTGTCGGATCAGACGGTTGTGCAGAAACAAGCGGGCCACCGTAGTGTAGAGCAGGTAAGACACTGGATGGCGGTTTAGATCAATAACAAAGATCGCGCGCCGCGCAACTCGGTTCATTTCCTTAAGTACCGTGATCACCGCGTCGTCTTGGAAATGATGCGTGAACAATGAACAGATGACATAGTCGAACGCGTCATCCGGAAGGGGTAAGTTCAACGCGTCGCCGCGCAGAGCGGTAATGTTTGGATACTCGCTTGATTCCTGAAGTATCGAACGGGCGGAACGGGCATTTAATTCCAGGCCGGTGAGAAACGCCTGCCGTCCATTCGCCGCCGCCCACCTCGCAACGACCCTGAGAAGTTCACCGGAACCAGCGCCCACATCCAAAACGGAAAATGCCGATTGTTCAGTTTTGTTTAATTCCGCCAGCAACGACTTCTCGATGGCCCGGTTATCACCGAGCCATCGGTTGACCCGCCGCAACTCGACCAAGCAGCCTTCGTACTCATCCGGCGTGTAGGCGCCGGTGTCAATAAACTCGAGTTCGTGACTGCGTTGGCGAAACATAAATAGAAGGGTTAGAGGCTAGAGGTCAGTTGTTAGCCGTTAGCTGTCAGCCATTAGCTCTTAGCCGGAAATGCTCGCGATTTACACGTCCAGCATAATAATGGATCGCTGGCTAACATCTAACAACTAAAAGCTAACTAACTTCCAACCTCTGACCTCTAACCTCTGACCACTAAACTCTTTCAATTATTATCGCGATCCCTTGGCCGCCTCCGATACATGCTGACGCGATGCCGTAACGTCCGCCGCGCCGCTGCAATTCCAGCAACATGGTCAGCGTGATACGCGTTCCGGTCGCGCCCAACGGGTGGCCTACGGCAATGGCGCCGCCGTTGACGTTAACCTTGGTGCGGTCCAGACCGAGTTCCTTTTCGCACGCCAGGTATTGCGCGGCAAAAGCTTCGTTGATCTCGATCAGATCAATGTCCTCAAGTTTGAGATTCGCTTTCGCTAGCGCTAAGCGGATCGCCGGAACGGGCCCGATGCCCATGATCTCGGGCTCGACACCGGCGTAGGCCCAGGTCACGATGCGGCCCAGCGGGGTCTTGTTGTTAGCCTTTA
>JBDSEC010000201.1:0-8995 GCA_039920205.1 Pyrinomonadaceae bacterium | reverse complement strand
TGATGGCGAACATCAAAAACCCGACAAACGCGATCAGTTGCTTAAGCAAGGCAATGACCAAAACCACGATCGTCAACAAGGCGCCGATCCAACCCGATGCTCGAAGAAATAATGACATAAATACCTCTAAATCAAGACTAACCCAACCGGCGGTAAAATCATACCCGCGAATCGAATGGAGCCGGCGCACCTTCACGGATCGGAACCTGAGTCATCAACTCGCCGGTGCTGAACCGAACTGGCTCGAATGAACCGCTAATGACCGAGGGCGGCGGATTACGCGCGTCAAACTTAGTTGCACTTTCGCCGCGTTTAGATCGCCGCCAAAAGAATTCGAACAACATGTAACCGCCCAACCCGACCAGGAGGAACGGCAAGATCTTGCCCATCGGAAAGCGCACATCAAACATAGTATGGAGTAAAAAGATCGTACCCAACACGATCAAAGTCACGCTCCAGGCGAGCGGGTTGCCGTACAGCCGCTTGGCGATCAGATCCTCTGAAGATTCGACGCTCAGACCCGCCCGGATCAACTGCGCCGTGCGGAACGCATCGACCGCGGCAAACAACCAGGTACCGATAAAGCCTAAGATGAAGAACAACACTCCGTCCGTGACCACCGCCATCTGGAAAAAGCTGGCAAAGATGGCGAAGTGAACGATCGCCTTCGAAGTTTGACCGTTATAGGCAGCGCCCAAACCGGGACAGATCAATGAAAGCAAGGTAGCGATGGCAGGCGAACTAGTGCGGCGCGAACTGGGTTTTGCTTTGGCGCGATCCTGCAGTGATTGAACGCCGGCGACGATGCAGCTCTGACAGTAGGCGTAGCCGCGGATGCGATGGTCGCAGGCCGGGCAAAGCGGGCGGGTACATCCGCTGCACTGCACCACGGCCGCATTACTTGAATGGAACGCACAATACATTCGACGCCTTACCTTAACCGCAAAATACTACTTGTCCTTCTTCTGGCCCGGGTTATTCGGCTTGGTTCCATCATCCTTACGCTGATGCGGCGCATTTCGTTCCAACGCCGCGGGAATTGCTTCGGGCAATATCTCGCCATCCGCCGGCAACTGAACACCCTTGATCGGCGAGTTAGCGTTACGGGAATAAGTTCGTTCCGCCAAACGCACGGTCGCGCGGTACATGCCGCTGATCGACCCATCGGTCGAAATGGTATTGCTCAAAACCAAGACGGCCAGCAACAGCATGGTCGCGACGCTGGCAAATTGCGGTGAAACGATCGGGTCCAACCAGCCGCGCATCCACTCGGCTAAACGTGCACTCAACGGTGCTCGGACCGCTTCGGCCTGAGTCGTTCCCAAGGTCGCCTGCAAAATTCGTTCGTGTAATCCGGCCGGGACCGCCAACTCTTCATTGATATAGGTGTAGCAAGCACCGATCGAACGCACGACTTGACCAGGCAGATCAGCGCAACCGGTGCAGTCCGCCGCGTGACTCTCCCAGCGATGGAACAACGGTGCGGGTAAAAATCCGTCAAGATAGTCGGTTAGGTAGTTTTCGAAATCCTCGCACGACATGGGCGCGGGGGGGGCGGTGCGGGCCAAGATGCGCGCGGCCAAACCAACGGGCTGCGCCGTAGGCTCGACCGGCGTGCGGCAAGCTTGCACGGTCAACTTAACTTCGTCCAACAAGGCGTGACACTCACGGCAGGAAAGCAAATGCTCGGCACATTCCCGATTTTCGTCGGGAACTAGCGCGCTTTCCAAGTAGTCCGTCAGCCGATCTTCAAATTCCGTGCACAACATTACTTTACATCTTCATCCTATTCTCTCGATTTCCGCTCTGGCGCGCGGTTTCCGTCGTTAAGACGCCGTGCGCGACCGATTTTGTCGAACTGTTTCAAACTTCGGTCACTTCCACTACTCGCATACGCTTTAGAATCTTGGCCAACTCGATCCGGCCGCGATTGATGCGCGATTTAACCGTCCCTTCGGGTATCTTGAGCAGGTCAACGATCTCTTGATAACTCAGTTCTTCGATATCCCGCAAAATGACACAAGTCCGCAGGTCCGGCGACAATTTATCGATCCCGGCCTGCACCTGTCTGCCGATCTCGGCCCGCTCCATCTCGCGCTGCGCCGAATTTTCCGACGTGCGCAAATGATACGAATGATCTTCGATATCCTCGGCGCGCGCGTCCTGCGGAGCCCGTTGCCGCTTGCGGTAATCGTCAATAATGAGATTACGCGCCAGTCGCATCAGCCAGTTTTGCAGATCGCCCTGTTTCGGATCGTACTGCTCTAATGACCGGTAAACCCGGATAAACACCTCTTGGGTCAGATCCTCGGCCGCGTCTGCCCGCGAAGTGAACCGAAACGCCAGATTGTAGATCCGGCGGGAATAGCTCTGGACAATTTCCTCCCAGGCCGCCCCGTCCCCGGATCGGCACCGTCTGACTAATTCGGCTCCTTCATTAGCCGCCAAAACGAATGCAACTCCCACCAAACTCTTCTCCGGCAAGCAGTTATCTACCCGGGATCCTTAACACGAGCAAGGTGGTATACACCCTTGTCAACTAAGAATAACGACCGTCAGAGAGATTTAGTTCCTAATAAAATGGATGTCAGCGGTTAGAGGTCAGAGGTTAGTTCCGACCGCTCCACCGATCCGCCAAATGAAACAAACAGCAAACTTGCTCCCCCAGGGCCTTCACTTGCCTCTAACCACCGACCTCTAACCTCTGCCCCTCAGTTGCGAAGGCCAATCAATCTGTTGTAGCCTTGTTATGCCACACTATATCTTGTGGTTTGTGGGTGCAAGCATTACGAAACACCCGCAAAATCGCCGCTGCGGCGTGAGCTTGACATAACATCCCTAGAATAATCAATTGCGTAAATATTTCAAATACTTAGCACTGCTGTTGCTGGCCGGGCTGATCTTGTGGTGGTTTGGACGGGGCCTGAATTGGTCTGAAGTGGGGCACACCGTCGCACAGGCGGATAAACGTTGGTTGGCGTTGGCGGCCGCGGTCATCGCCGGCGGCTATTTCGTGCGCGCGCTACGCTGGCGCACGCTGCTGGCGCCGCTGTGCGAGACCAGTTTGCGTGAGCTCTTCGCCGCGACGACCATTGGTTTTAGCGCCTTGATCCTGATCGGCCGTGCCGGCGAAGTCGTGCGACCCGTGGTGTTGCCCATGCGTGACCGGCGCGTTCGCGCGAGCGCTTCGTTCGTTACCATCGGATTGGAGCGCATCTGCGACAGCGTGGCCGTCGTGGTGATTTTCGCCCTGAATCTAATTTGGTTCCGTCCGCCGGCGGGCCGCCCTGCGAATGAATTTGCCCATGTGCAGGAAGCCGGACTTTTCCTTTTGGTCCTGGCCGCGGTCGGGATCGCCGGGTTGGCAATTTTCAAACGAAATTCGGAAAAGGCCATTGCCGGATTAGAGCGGCGGATCACCGGCCGGCGGTTTATCCCTGGGGTTCTGTCCCGTACGATCATTGTGATCCTACGGCAATTGGCCGACGCCCTAAGCGTGCTGGTCAATTGGCGCGAACTAGTCGCCGTCATTGGCTGGACCTCACTTTTATGGTTCGCGGTGGGATTTGCTTCGTGGTGTGTGCTCCACGCCTTTGGTTTGGGCTTTGGATTTAGCAGCGCGCTTTTCATCATGGGCTGGTCGTTGGTCGCATCATTGGTGCCGACACCAGGTGGCGCGGCGGGCGCTTTTCACGCGGCCACCGCGGCCGGGTTGATCTATTTGAACGTAGAAAAAGATCACGCCGCGGCGGTGGCGATCATCATGCACCTGACCTATTTCGCGCCGGCGCTGGTCTTTGGGCTTTATTTCTTTTTGCGCGGCGATATCAATTTTGCGCATTTGCGCCATGTACTATCCGCGCCCGACGTGGAACACGCGGTCCAGGAAGAGACGCAGGATCCGAACTTGGAACTAACTACGTTAGAGGTTGACCCCTTGAATTCGAAGGCTTGAGTTTTTCGCTATTCTTCCGGCCGACCGCTTTTGGTGGCCGCCAACCCCGAGAAGGAGCAGGAACTATGCGGTGTCCATTTTGCGGTTTTATCGAAGACAAGGTCGTGGACTCGCGGGAATCCCGCGAAGGCGATTCGATCCGCCGCCGCCGCGAATGCCTTAAGTGCGAGCGCCGGTTCACGTCATATGAACGCATCGACGAGATTCCCTACATGGTCATTAAAAAGGATGGCCGCCGCGAGGGATTCGATCGCAACAAGGTGATGGCCGGCCTTTTGCGGGCCTGTGAAAAACGGCCGGTGCCGTCGGCCAAACTTGATTCGATCGTCAATTCGATCGAAAAATATGTGCAGGAATCACCCGAACGCGAACGCCCGACCAGCAAAGTCGGCGAAATGATCATGCGGCGTTTGAAAGAGTTGGACAAGGTGGCCTACGTCCGATTCGCCTCGGTCTATCTAGAATTCGAGGATGTCTCTGAATTCATGCATGAATTGAAGCATTTGGTTCGGGCGCGGCAATCGGCCCGCAAATGAACCACCTAGGTCACGGCCTTGAGCAGTTTCATTGCCCTAAATCCTGAGTTTACCGACGAGGTTCGTGCCAGCTTCGCGCGGCAAGAATTCATGCGCTACCTGGGCGCGACCATCGAACGCGTTGAACCGGGTGCCGTCGATATTGCGATGCCCTATCGGCCGGAACTGGTCCAACAAAACGGATACGTTCATGCCGGCGCGATCACCTCGATCGCGGATAGCGCTAGTGGTTATGCCGCGTACACGCTAATGCCGGCCGGATCTAGCGTCCTCAGCGTCGAATTCAAAGTCAATTTATTAGCACCGGCGGAAGGCGATCGCTTCCTCGCCGAAGGCCGGGTCATCCGCGCAGGCAAGACGCTGACGGTCACCCGGGGTGATGTTTACGCCTATCGAGGTGAGGAACGAAAACACATCGCCACGATGCAAGCGACGATGATTCGGCTTGAAAAACCGTTGACGCAGTAGTCCTGAACTTTCGCAGTAAAAGGGAAGCTTCCGCTGGGAGCCCGGGCGGCCCGCCCGCTGGTGGGGAGTAGTCAAGTCTCGCGAAGCCCGTCAATGTAAGCTGGAGGATTTCGGGTACAGTCGTGGCTCCCTACGAGGGGGCGGGCCGCCCGCGGTCCGGCCAACGAGATTGCTTTGTTGACCTACGTTCGTGGTTGGAAGAGTCATGAAAATCGAGGCGTTAAATTGTCCAAATTGCGGGGCCGCGGTTTCTAGCGACCGCACGCTGTGCCAATTTTGTAACTCGCGGCTAAAGACACAGGCGTGTCCCGAGTGTTTGGGATTGATGTTCATTGGCAGCAAGCACTGTTCGCATTGTGGCGCCAAGACGGTTACGCCTGATACCGGTGCCGCTGACGCGGGCGATTGTCCCCGCTGCAAGACCCGGTTGACGGCGCTTGAAGTTGAAGAAGTAACAGTGCAAGAGTGCACGAGTTGCGGCGGCCTTTGGTCCGCATCTGATACGTTTGAGAGCATCTGCCAGAACAGTGAAAAGCAGTCGGTCGTGTTGAATTTTACCGCGCGCAGGATCGAATATATGGCGACCCCATCGAAGATCTCATATGTTCCCTGTCCCCGATGTAAACAGCTGATGAACCGCAGCAATTTCGCGCGCGCCTCGGGGGTGATCATCGACCTGTGCAAGCCGCATGGGGTGTGGTTCGATGCCGACGAATTGCCCAAGATCATCGAGTTCATTCGCAAAGGCGGGATCGAAATGGCGCGCCAGCGGGAACGGCTTGAATTGAAAGAGGAACGCGAGCGGCTGGAAAGTGATAAGCGGACGGTATCGATGGAAATGAACCGTTCGGCCTTGACTGGATCAGTGGATGACGAACCGCGGTTTGGCGGGATCATCGATTTTCTGTTCAAGATCTAAGTTGTGCGTTTTGAGTTCCGCCTCTAGCCGGTGGTTCATCAACTTCAATGGGGTTAAGATTCATGCAGCCGGTTTCTAAAACCGGAACTCAATACCTCTGGCTGCTTACTGCTCATCGCTTACTGCTCACTTATTACTGCTCACTTCAAACGTTCCCGCTTCGATCGCGTCGACCTTTGCCGATCGCCGCACATGACGTTCTTCGCGGCTGAAATCCGCTCCAACGAAAGCCGTTACCAACTCCAACGCCAGGGCCGGTCCGATGATCCGGGCGCCCAGGCAAAGAACATTCATCCGATCATGCTCGACCCCTTGATGCGCAGAGTAGGTGTCGTGGCAGACCGCCGCCCGGATGCCGCGCATTTTATTCGCCGCCACGCAGGCGCCGACACCGCTGCCGCAGATCAGAATTCCACGTTCGGCCTTACCCGTTTGAATTAGCTGCCCCACGGCAATGGCATAATCGGGGTAGTCATCCGGCTGATCACCGTTATGAGTTCCGCAATCCAAGACCTCGTGACCCAGGCCGGCCAACGCCACGATCATTTTTTCATTCAGCGGATATCCGCCATGATCCGCACCCACCGCAATGATCATCAAGCACTCCTATCGGCCACTAAAAGTCTCATTAGAGTTACGAAAATGTATCTCAATGTATTGGTTGCCAAAGTGTCAACTTACCGAGAGCGGTTAACGGCTCAGAGTTACGCCTTTCAGGCGTGATCTTCGTTCCCTACAATCAGGTTCGGTTTAACCGCTATCACGCCTAAAGACGTAACTCTGAACCGTTGCTCGCTTACGGAAAGTTGCCTCTCAGGTAGGTGAAATGCTGAACCTCAAATCTGTCTTCCTCGTCTAGTCTCCTGCCGCAAATGCAGTTCGCAACGATTCCGGTATCGGCACCGCACGACGAGTGTCCAGATTCATGCATACATGTACCTGCGTTGAACGCGCGCATTCGGCTTCATCTCGAACCCGCACTATCCGATAATCAAATGTCACCGACGAATTACCGACCGCCGCGACGGCCACGGTTAGATCAATTTCGTCGCCATACACTATCGGTGCCGGGAATTCCGTCTGCACTTTCACCGTGGGAAAGCCCAATCGATGCTCGGCCATCAGCGCGGCGTATTTCATTCCGCAACGCTGGGCAAAAAACTCTTCCATTCCGACGTGAAAATAATGAAAAAGGACCGGATAATAAACGAAACCTGCCGGGTCGCAATCACCAAAGCGAACCGGCAGGCGAAGGGAAAATTGCCTAGACACGGGCACCAGCACTCACCAATTACGCGGCCGTAGATCAGGTCCGACTACATGTTCCCCCGCTAGGACCTCAACGGAACCACTCCGGTTCGGACTAATAATATTGCCGGCATCCGCATGGACGAACGTACTCCCGTACCAGATCACCAGATCTTGATTGTCCACCGATTCGCCATTCACAAACGGATCGATCTGGATAAATGAATTCGCACTGGTCGTTTGATTAAATCCATCGTCCAATTCGTTTTGCAAAGCGGTGCCCCCAACGACATTCGTGTAACGCAAGATCCAAAAGTCGCCCTTGCCAAAAGGATCGGCCGCCTGGGGCGGGCCATCGAATGAATTTGGCACGATCAGATAGCCTTCATCTCCGGCGCCATTCTGCACCAAGAGGCTACGTGTAGTCCCATAGCTACGGCTAACCTTTTGCTCGGCTACGAGCGGGTTCAGGAATTTCTTGCCCTTCTCCATCAAGTAGACGCGATTATTGGGCGACACAACGTCAAAATCGAAGCGCCAATAAACATGGTGCGTGTGCACAAAGCAAACGCACGAATTGTCGGTAGCGCCGAAACCAAAACGGGGACGAATGATGCCGTTATTGCCAAAGCGCCATTCCATGATGTAGCGGTACCAGCCGGCCTCCAATTCCGTCAGCAATACCGTTTCATCATCGGAAGTGTCGGCCGGAGTGCCATTTAGGTTGGTATAGACCGCGACGCCGCGGAAGTCGCCGGCGTCGGTACCATTCTCTAATGCAGTGGATGCGGCCGTTGGACAAATGCGTACTCCCGGGGCCGGGTCCGTCGAACCAGCGGGCGTGAAGAACATTCCCTCTTGATACTGCCAATCCCGGTAAGGCCCGCATTCATTGGCACCGTATTTCACATTCAACACTGGCGCATGGCCGCGCTTAAGCACGGTTTTGCCTTTGTACTTAACATTTTGCACTTCAATGCCCGACGCTCGCGTCCCCGATGACGCGGACGGACGGATGATCAACATTTCCCACAAGGTGTTAGGTCCTTGGGTTACCGTTAACTGATACTGTCCGGCGGTGTTTCTGGGTGTGGTCGATTGACCCGAGTTCGGAATGCCGCAAGCTTCCGGAGTGGCGAGCGAAGTAGGCGGCGCTCCGCCCGGGTAACGCTGAACGTCAGACTTGGCCAAGCGCACGCCGACGATCTCGTTCTGACCACCTGGGCCGCCCGACGAAAGGCCCACATTTATGGTCCGTTCTACGCGCGTTTGACCATCCGGCGCTTGAACCACGGGCGGCATCGGACGAAACGGCTTAAGAGTTCGGTTCGTGAGCAGTGGTCCATAATGTTCATCCAGCATAAGGATGCGCACTGCTTCAGTGAATTCTTCGTCGGATGCGATCGGCTGGAAATTCGATTCGATCACCTGTTCCGCGGAGATGCTATTGAACGGTCCACGAGCAACGATAGTGCGCTCGTGCGAGTAGTCGTAAAAAATAGCTTCGTAGCGTTCCGGTGCGGCGGGTCGCCCGGCAACTCTATCTGGCTGGAACACTTGAAACGACAACAATCGATAATCGTTACCGTCGAGATAGCTCTTGATCGCGGGCAATTGCTTTAACGCCGCGGTGGCCCGGTCCAACTCCGCTTGGGTTGGCCCAACCGGGACGATCGTGATCTTCACGGGCGATTGCTGCTTGGCTGGCGCAGCATGCGAGGGGCCATTTTTCTTGCCTTCCTTGACCGCCGCATCTGCGGGTGGGAACAAAATTCCTGTTAGTAGTAGGCCGACAGAAACCGCATACAATATGGCTACGAAATAGAAAACTCGACGCATGGCGACACCTCCTGAAATTCCGCTTGACTC
>JBDSEC010000200.1:0-12717 GCA_039920205.1 Pyrinomonadaceae bacterium | reverse complement strand
GCCCGCGCGCGGTCCATCGAACGTTTAAAAATGTCGGTGGTTTCAGGCGCGATCTTAAATCCCTTACCCAAATGTTGCGGCACGCCATCCAGGCGTTGCTCTAACGCAACCTTAACCATCGTCGGGTCAACCAACAGGTCCTTCATGGTCGAATCGAACAGATCCGGTTCCTCGCTCGCCAAGGCTTCCAGAATGTGTTCGACCGAAACGTAATTCTGATCACGGCGGCGCGACTCGTTCATCGCATGCTCGAGAATACGCTTGCCGCTATCGCTAAATTTATCTTTATAAGCCCCAAGGTCTGTCATGTTTTGTATTCCGTTTTCGATCACCCAAGGCCGAGCGGCGCGAAAGTGCGCCGTAAAAACTTGGCGTAGTATGATGCCGAAGTGGGTGGCCGCCGTTCGCCGCCACTTTCACCCACTAAGATAGTATAACCCGCGGCCGTCAATGCTCAAACGATTTCACACGAGTGAAAAAAAACGGCCCTTTATAAAGGCGAAAAAGCCCGGCGGGCGCCGGTGTGGTCCCGTTTGGAACCCACACCGGCACCCGCCGGACCAGCTAAACGACGTTAGCGTTGACTAGTAGTCGAAGTCTTCGCCAACTTGGCCGCTCGCCGCGCCCTTACCCTTTTCCGGCGCATCCGTAATAGCAGCGTCGGTGGTCAGCAAGAGTCCGCAGATCGACGCCGCGTTCTGCAGCGCGGTCCGTACGACTTTGGTCGGGTCGATAATGCCGGCCGCGACCAGGTCTTCGTACTTATTGGTAGCCGCGTTGTAACCGCGTGAACCTTTTGATTCGTTGACCTTATTGGCCACGATGGCGCCATCGACTCCGGCGTTTTCCGCGATCCGGCGGATCGGTTCTTCCAACGCGCGTCGGATGATGTTGATGCCCGTCAACGTGTCGTGGTCGTCGGTGTCGATCTTGTCCAAAACCGCGGCCGCACGCAACAGAGCCACGCCGCCGCCCGGAACGATACCTTCGGCCGCGGCGGCTTTGGTTGCGTTCAACGCATCCTCGACGCGCATCTTGATCTCTTTCATCGCGGTCTCGGTGGCCGCGCCGACCTTGATCACCGCAATGCCGCCGGCCAATTTCGCCAGGCGTTCTTGCAACTTCTCGCGGTCGTAATCGCTCGACGCGTCTTCGATCTGCGAACGGATCGATGCGACGCGCCCTTGGATCGCTCTGGGTTCACCGCCGCCTTGAATGATGGTGGTGTTGTCCTTGGCGATGATCACCTTCTTGGCCGTGCCCAGATCGCCCATTTCGACATTCTCTAACTTGATGCCGAGCTCTTCGGTAATGACCCGCGCGCCGGTCAGGGCTGCAATGTCATCCAAGATCGCTTTGCGCCGATCGCCAAAGGCGGGCGCTTTGATGGCGGCGACCTTGATCGTTCCGCGCAAACGATTGACCACCAAGGTGGCCAAGGCGTCGCCGTCGATATCTTCGGCGACGATCACGATCGATTTACCCAAGTTGGCGACCTGCTCCAAGATCGGCAGCAGTTCGCGCATCGAAGAGATCTTCTTCTCGTGCAACAGGATCAGCGGCTCTTCCATCAACGCTTCCATCCGCTCGGGGTTGGTCACGAAGTAGGGCGAAAGGTAACCGCGGTCGAACTGCATGCCTTCGACGACTTCCAATTCGGTCTCCATGGTTTTCGATTCTTCGACCGTAACCACGCCGTCCTCACCAACCTGCTCCATTGCGGCCGAGATCAACTCGCCAATGTTCCGGTCATTATTCGCCGAAACGGACGCGACGTTAGTCATCTCGTCCTTGGTCTTGACCTTTTTCGAGATGCGCGTCAATTCCTTGACCGCGGCTTCGGTAGCCAATTGGATACCGCGCTGCAGCGACATGGGGTTCGCACCAGCGGCGACGTTTTTAATGCCTTCGCGAAAGATCGCTTGGGCCAATACGGTAGCGGTGGTGGTGCCGTCGCCCGCCGTCTCGTTGGTCTTGCTGGCGACTTCGCGCACCATATGGGCGCCCATGTTTTGATAGTGGTCCTTGAGTTCGATCTCGCGCGCTACGGTGACGCCATCTTTGGTGATCACGGGCGAACCGTAAGATTTACTGAGGATGACGTTGCGGCCCTTGGGGCCCAAGGTCACGCGAACCGCGTTAGCCAAAATATCCACGCCCTTGAGCATAGAACTGCGCGCGTCCTCGCGAAATTTTATTTGCTTTGCAGCCACTTACTGTTCTCCTTACGAACGTTCGTAGTAATTACTGATATTTCAATCGGTAGTGATAAATCGTTCAGCGTATCTAAGATTCTTTAAACCACGCACTGGCATCCACACGCGAATTCGATCTGCGCGGGTGAGCTTAATTTCTGTTTCCCCTCTTCGGTGAAATGAAACACCTCCAAGGTATAGGGGTTGAATACCACCAAGTCTTTGACCCCATGTCCCAAATAGAACGGTGGGCCAAGCTCCAGATCCTTCGCCTCGTAATCTTTGCTAATGACTTCGATCACTGCTTCGGGAATCAGCGTGATGGCTTCATCTTGCTCGGTCGGGACCCGGCAAAAAATGGAAATATCCGGCCGTTTCAACGAGCCATCAGGAAACTGCACATATACGTCAGCCACGTGGACACATTCGCAAACTGCCGAATCCGGAGCCGGTGGGCGTATCGTCGTGCGAATGCGGTCAACGGCATGTTGATGGCGATACGCGGGCGACGTCTCCCAAACCGTCAGATTCCCCATCTTCTCGAGCCTGATCCCTAACTCGTCTGCTTCGATAAATTTGGAGTCCATACGTCGTCTCCACCTGAACTAATCGCTCGCCGCCCGGCCGACTTGCACCCGCGCAGGTCTTAGTAACCGGTCACCCATTTTGTATCCGCTGGAATACTCCGCGGTGATCGTTCCGTCCAATTCGGACTCAACCTCGACCGTGTCCACCGCTTCGTGCAATTCCGGATCGAACTTGGCGCCGACGGAAGAAACCGCCTCTACGCCCGCCGAGGCCAAGGCGCTTTCGAAACCGGCCGCCGTGCCCCGCACGCCTTCCAGTAGTCCATCGATCGAGCCCGCGTCGGCAACCTGAATAGCCCGGCGCAAATTGTCTGCGACCGGCAAAAGGGAAGCGATGAAATCGGCCTTGGCCGTGCGCAATCGCTCTTCGGCGGTGCGGTTCAGCCGCTGACGGATCTCGTCCGTTTCGCGCTGCATTTGTGCGCGCAATTGATCGAATCGCGCTTGAACCTCGATCAGTTTCCGTTCGGCCGCCGAGGCGCGGACTTCCATCTGTTGAAGTTCGGGCGACGGCCCTTCCGGTTTCGGGTCAGATTCCTCTACGTTATCCACAAAAACACCATCCTCGGCATCGTCGTCCAATCGAACCCGCCGCCGGTCGGTAAATCGAATTTCTTCCGCGGAAGCCGCCTCGCGCGACTCTTCCGCTCCCTCTTTGCCTGGCATATCCGTTCTTTTCTTACCTCTCCGAAATGATACCATTTGGTCCCTCGGACCCTCTCTATGCAAATTACGAAGCTATCGCAAACATATATGATAACGCACCCGGGTGCGGGATGCGAAGTGCCGCGCGCGGGCGTTTCGGGCCGGGGTCGAAGGGGCGCCCGCGTTCGTAGCCCCTTCAGGCGGAACCGCACCCAAAACGAGCCTCAAAAATGGACGAGCAGGTAGGGAATGATTCCGCCTGAAGGCGGGGCTACGAACGCGTGCATTCGCCGCAGTACAGCAACCCTCTGGGTTAACATTCAACTTCTCCATTGCCTCATTTCGGGCCGGGAGGGTGTCCTATGCTAGAATATTTCACCGGTTGAGCTATTCGGCCGCGTGAAAGAGGACGCATGGAAGTATTGCTAGCTGATGAATTCGGGTTTTGTTTCGGGGTCGAACGGGCCGTCGAAATGGTCGAGGATGCCTTGGGCAAGGGCGATACCGTCCGAACGCTGGGCGCGCTGATCCATAACTCGCAGGAAATGCAGCGGCTTGAGGCCGAGGGCGTCTCCACGATAGACGAACCAGCCCAGGTTCGCGACGACGAGACCGCGGTGATCCGGGCCCATGGCGTGACCCCATTCGTGCAATTGGAACTGGAAAATCGCGCCGGCAAAGTCATCGACGCGACCTGCCCGTTTGTCACTAAGGTGCAAAAGCTGGCGGCGCGCGCCGCGGCCCAGAATCGGCATGTAGTGGTGGTGGGAAATCCGGATCATCCGGAAATGATCGGCGTGAAAGGTTACGCTCCGGACCATGCTTTCGTGATCCGTGATGCGAGCGAGGTCGAGAGCTTGCCGATGTTGCATGCACCGCTGGTGGTATCGCAGACCACGATCAAACTGGACACGTTTCTAGCGGCGGCCGAGGCCATCGGTAAGCGATCCGATGCCACGCCGCAGATCGTGAACACGATCTGTTCGGCCACCCGTGACCGCCAAGACGCCGCGCGATCGTTGGCCGGTGAGGTCGATGCGTTCTACATCATCGGGGGACGCCATTCGTCCAACAGCGTTAAGTTGTTGGCCGTCTGCAAAGAACAATGCGCGAAGAGCTTTTTGATCGAGACGCATCAGGAGATAGATCCGGCCGATCTGATCGGGGTTAATCGAGTGGGCGTGACCGCCGGCGCTTCGACGCCGAAATGGCTGATCGATAAGGTCGTCGAACGATTAAAGTCGATAGACCCGGTGGCTGCCCTAACGTAACGCAATTTTGATTTCAAAGGAAAAGCCGGACCACTTTGGTCCGGTTTTTCTAATGTACGACAGACTGTTAGAGCCTCTTGCAAAATTTTGCAAATCTGCCGGAGGGTCTACTGACCAGCAGACCGGTAAGCTGGGGCCGTTGACTCGCAGCTTCTTTTGTATTTCCGCGGCTCCGCCGCTCTATGTGCGGCGATGGCTCCGCCTCGCCTAAATGTCGCCCCTTCCGAATTTCTCTGGGGCTTCGCCCCCGGCGGCATAGCCGCAATATGGTTTATTATGTTCATGACTGTCTGAAAGGTAGAACCTTTCCGCACATAGAGCGGCGGAGCCGACTCATCGCCGTAAGCTTGATGACTCACAATCGAAAGGTGGCCCGGCAGCGGCAGCCCTCCAACTGAAACCTGGAACTTTGCTTAATTTTGCAAGTACCTCTGTTAGTCTGTCGAATCTCGTTGCGCTAAATGTCTGTCACGGTGTAACGGGAATGATGGGTAAGTTGAGCACGACAGACTAACAGTCTGTCGGACGTAAAGCAGTCTGTCGGACGAGTCTAATCCATCAACGTATCGTCGGAACCCTCTTGGTCCAGTACGGCCATGAACTGGCGTGCTTCGTCCGAGCCAAACTCGAAGGCCTGGCGGGCGATCGCGTCACGCGCTATCTCACCGTCCAAAGGATCATCCAAAGTTCCGATCAATGAGTTTAAGGGAAGCTGGACCAACGCTTCATGCGCCAATGCACGAACGACCGGATTTGTATTCCGCACCAATTCACACATTTCACCGGCTGAAAATCGATGGGTCAGGGTGTCGGCCAAACGATCGATCAAGGCATAATCCTTGACCTTCATGGCGCGGTCAACCAATTGGCTGAACACCTCAGCGGATTGCGTCTGTGCTTGCAGCACCGAGGCGCACGCACCTGCCATCCGGCGCAGCTCATTGACCTGTTCGGTTGTTAGGCCGTTGCCGCTCTCCGCCGCCCGTTCGTCGAGGGCGAAAAGCAGACGGCTAAGTTCCCAATCGGCGCGCGCGTCATAATCGCGCACTCCGGCGGGCGGGCGCGGTGTGGCGCTGGCGGGGTTCGGATTCGACTGTAAAGCACCGACGACCAATTTCCTGGTCGCCGGACGCAATCCCTCCCACACGCTAACGATCCGTGCCCCAAAATCTTCTATCATCATTTTCAATACCTGAACTCCAGGACGGCCCAATAAGCCGCACAATGTTGTTCTATATTTTTACTATATTGGATGCCGCGAGGGCAATGCTCGGGATGGTGGTGGGGGCTGGGTGCTGGGTGTTGGGTGTTGGGTGCTGGGTGTTGGGTGTTGAGTGTTGGGTGTCGGGTGCTGGATGTCGGGTGTTGGGTGTTGGGTGTCAGGTGTTGGGTGTTGGGTGTCAGGTGTTAGGTGTTGGGTGTCAGGTGTTAGGTGCCGGGAGATTTATGATTGGTGACTGGTATCAGGTGGTAGTTCGCGGTTTGAACGCGTGCGATGATTTAGACGTCAAATGTCAGTTATCAATGCGTCGCGCCAAACGGCAACCCGTCTTCCCCAGCACCTGACACCCAACACCTGACACCCAGCACCTACTACTCATTCTTCGTTATGATCGATGATCTCGACGATATCCCCAAAACGGAGCTTTACAACCTCGCCATCAGCGCGTTCGATCTTAACGCGCGGGGTGGTCAGTGCCTGGGTGGATTTCAAACTGCGCACGGTCCCGCGCACGCGCAATCCGTCTTCGGTCACGATCTCGATATTGCCTTTGCCATAGAGCGGTTTTAAGGCTTCCAATGCTTTGGTTACTTCCAAAATGTTCCCCTTCAACTTCAATTTCAATGGCTGACTGATGCTATGCAAGAACCAGGCCACATTTTTCCGGTTCCTCACTATAGTAGTTAATTGCACCGTGGTAAAATCCCCCCGTTCCACAGACGAAGCAAATGCAACAGAAATGCGTCATTCGACGTATGTAAATGAGTAGGCTCAAGACCCGTATACCCGTTTAGCTAGGAAAGATCGCTATGGTTACTGAACAAACACAGACTGGAACGGCGACATCGAACGAATTTGGGGCCGAATACGCGACCGATGCGGGCGGCTGCCCGCGCTGTCACAATGCGGTGACGCCCGGCATGCAGTTCTGCCGGTCGTGTGGCTTTCGCCTATTTGACGGTGGTCCTCCGATGCCCAGCTACGCGTCTGCTCAGATGACGCAGAGTCCCTCCTACGGCTCAAAGGCCCGTCGTTCGGGCCCGCATTGGCTGATCTGGGTCATCATTGCGCTGATCGTCTCGTCCGCGATCGGCGGCGGATTTTTGTTCCGACCGAAAAGGCCTACATCTTATGTCGGCGTTGATAACATGAGAACCGCGGATGGCGGAGCTATGATCGGTGATGTCTCACCGCCGGGAAGCTCGGCCGACAAAGCCGGTTTGATCGGCGGCGACGTAATTACCGCGCTTAATGGTCAGCCGATCCGGTCGTCGCGTGAATTTACAAACTTCTTAAGCAAGCTGCCGGTCGGAACTGAAGTCGAAGTTGCCTATGTTCGAGATGGGATAGCGAAGACGACTAAGCTAACTACCATTTCACGGGACGACCTGAGTAATCTGAATAACGCGTTCGCGGCGCTGCCGCAGGGCAAGTTTGGCGTCGGTGATAACGAACGTGTTCAAGTTCCTGGGCAAAGTATTTATGGTGTGAAGATCGATGATGTAGAGAAAAACGCTCCCGCTTATATTGCGGGTTTGCGGGACGACGACATCGTGATCCAAATGGACGACATACCTATCCGCACGGGAGACGAGTTCGAATCCCGCATCCATCGGGCGAAACCGGACAGTGTGGTTAAAGTGATCGTAATGCGTGGACCGGCACAAATGGAAATACCGGTCAAAGTTGGTGAAAGATAGTCGGCGTTAGGCCGCGCCGCCCCCGGCGTAATCGCGCATTCTTGCTTCCATCTCTAGCTTGACATCTTGTCGTTCTTCGTCCGTTTCATCGGCTTCGAACGTTTCAAACAGGGCGTAGGCCAGATCACTGATCAGTCGAAGCTCCCAGGCCTCGCGATCGCCCTGGGCCGGTCGGCTAAACCACAACGCATCAACTTCGGCATCGGTTATTTCGGCTTCCGCCGGAATAACCGATGCTGCCACCAATAGTTCCGCTTTCAATTCCGGGCGCGCCAACACCCGGCGCAACCGCCAACTGTGTTTGAAATAGAGTGCGCATATGTCGCGCAACCGATCCAATTGCGTCATCGCATTCCGCTAGGGCTGTTTCACGGGTCCCGTGGGAGGTTTGGCCGGAGCCGAATCCTTTTTCTCGACCTGCGGAGTTGCCGCGGGTGCCGTCTTGCCGGCCGGATTGGCAGTGTTTGGACTCTCCGTCGGCGCCGTCGGACCTGTAGTTGCCGGTGGTGTCGTTGGTCCACCCGTCGGATTCGCGGGGGGCGCGGTCGGGAATTGCTGCGGCTTCAAACAGAGCGGTTCACCCGGTTTTTGGTAAGTTCCCTTGAATAGATCGCCGACCGCGAGTTTCCATTCCCCATTTTCCAGAATGAAAGGCAGATCCTCCCATTGGCCATCGGTTCGTTTTACTTCCAGGCCGCCCATGTTGTCTTTAACTCGTTCCTTGCACAATTCCGGAAGCGTGGGCGAGAAGGTGCTTTCCGACAAGCCGTTCGCGATGGCTTCATCGAAGGGTTTTTTCTGCATCTGCGCCGCGGCGGTCATGAATTCGATCGTCGCCTGCGACAGTACTTTCTTAATGCCGGCCGGATCCTTGCGTTTTACGGCGGCGTAAAGCGCCTTGTAGGCTTCCGTGGGCGACGTCAAATTCGACGTGCCTTTGCAACCGCTGGTTAAGCTCAGCGAAACGGCCAATACGCATACGGCCATCGTGATCTGGACTCTCTTCATTCAAACACTCCCGGTATTTATGGCTTTTGGATCCTCAAGAGGAGACCGGCATTATACAACAAGTCCACCCAGGCAGTGCTAGCCGGGGGCGATATTCCCGACTTTTCCCTACGCTGAGGAAGCCCACATTGACCCCAGGGGAACCGCACCTTATGATTTCCGAAGGGGTCGGGTGCGCTGCATCGGGACGCCGCTGCCAAAATTCATCGGTAATGAAAGCGCCGCCACGGATTGTGCGGCTAGTTCGCATGATCTCAAACAAACTTCGACTTGGCGTATGGATGGGTCTGATGGCCCTCATTTTAGGGGTGACGGTAATTGCCTGCGGTCCGGGTGGACCGGCGCGGGCCAATGGCAACGACGCCCCGTCAAAATCCACATCTCCGGAAGGACCGCCGGTGAACAATACGACCACGGAAGGGACGGACCACCCGTTGCGTGCGACCCCCTTTTATCTTGCCTTGACCTCCGCGTTGGCACGCCGCGGAATGCGTTTGGATTCCTTTTGCGACATCAATGATGAAGTTGCCCGCCGGATCTTAGAGGATTACGGCGCGATCTATTTGGCTCAAGACGAGATCACGGTTCCGCCGGTGTGCATGTTCACGACCGGCGCCGCGGTCAAGGAGTTTCAAAACAATGCCCGATTCACCACGGCGGTGGTCAGCGGCGTAAAGATCGACTTGCAGCCGGCGGCAATGCGCGACCTGCAAGCCGCGGTCGAAGAGGCTCGGGCGGCCGGAACGCATATAACTCCGAAGGGCGGTGCCGAAGGCGCCCGGCGCAGTTACGATCAAACCCAAAAGCTCTGGGATTCACGTTTCCTGCCGGCGCTGGTTCACTGGCAAAAGGTTGGCCGAATGACCAAGGCGGACGCCGACCGGCTGCGATCCTTGCCGATCCGCGATCAGGTGCGCGAGGTGTTGGAGTTGGAAAAGCGCGGGATATATTTCAGCAAGGATCTGTCAAAATCGATCCTTTATTCCGTAGCCGCGCCGGGAACCTCGCAACATATCGCCATGCTGGCACTGGATGTGGCCGAATACGGCAACGCCAGCGCGCGGCGCATATTGGCCAACCACGGATGGTTCCAAACCGTGAAGAGTGATATGCCGCACTTCACTTATTTGGGCCGGCAGGAAAAAGTTCTTCCCGGGCTGGGCCTGCGATCGGTGACCATTGGCACCCAAGTTTTTTGGATCCCGGATACGATGGGCAAATAGACAATGATCGTTTGCGGCGAATGCGGTGGACAAAATGACGATGCGGCGCGGACCTGCGCGGCCTGTGGTGCGCTTTTCGATGAACGCGGCGCTGCCGGATTCACCGTGGCTGAACGAACCGGCGGAGTAAGACACCCGATCGATGTAATGCTGGATCCGCTCGATGCGCCTGATCCGTTGATGCGAATTCGTGGCGCCGGACTCGAGGCCGTGGCCGAACCGCGAAGCCCGTTGCTAGTGTTAATATTAAGCTTTGTCACCTGTTACACCTATTTGATTTACTGGTGGTATATGGCGGGCAAGGAGATCAAGGCGGCGACGGGTCGCCAGGACTTGAACCCGCAACTGGATCTGCTGCTGAACATCTTGACGCTGTCGCTCTATAGTATTTATCTGAGTTACAAGTATCCGAAGTTGTTGCTGGAGATGGAAGAGCGGGTTCAGGTAGAAGAAAAGGACCAGTCGCTAGTGACGACCCTATTGAGCCTGTTTAGCCTGGGTCCTTTCGCGGCGTTCTTGATCCAGACGGATCTGAATCGAATTTGGGAAGCGGCGCGCCGCCGGAAGTAAACGAATGAAGCGATGTCCAAAATGCCAAAGTTCCTACACGGATGACACCCTCGGGTTTTGTCTGCAGGACGGAACTGCGCTCCTGAACATCAAAGACATACTCGCGTCGGCGGACACGTTGGAGATGCGGAATCTCCCCACCGAATCGACGGGAAGATCGGTTCCAACCTTAACCCCGGGTTCGGGCAGCAGTCTGGGAAATAGCCAAGGCCAGGTTAATAGCCAGGGCCAGGTTAATAGCCAGGGCCAAGTTAATAGCCAGGGCGTGCCGCCGCATTACACCTTGGAACCGGCGGCCCAGGCAAAGACCAGCAAAGCATTGGTGGGCGGTGTCTTCCTGATCGCGGCATTGCTTTTGGTTTTGGTGGGGATTGCCACCGCGATGTTTATCCGTTGGTCCTATCGCGATCGTACGCGAAACGGAAACAGCCAAAACATCAATCAGTCGGTGACGCCGCCAGGCAATGCCCAACCGCTAAAGATCACTGCCGTTGCCTCGTCCACGCGCCCGACGATGCAAGGCAATGTTTACTACCCGGAAAATGCGATCGATCAAAATCTAGGTTCGGCATGGATCGAAGGCGCCGACGGACCGGGCCGCGGTTCGTGGATAAGATGTGATTTCGATCGCGAAGTGGCGCTGACTTCGATCAAAGTCTATCCGGGTTATTTTAAGAACCCAGCCATATGGGCAAAGAACAACCGGCTCGCAGCGGTTACGCTTTCCTTTTCCGACGGTAGTTCGATGCGGGTCAATTTTCCCAATCAGATGCAGCCGCAGGATGTGGCCACCAATGGTGTCCGAACCCGGTCGGTCAAGCTAACGGTTGATGATTATTACGCCGGCACTCAGGATTTTAACGATACGGCTATTTCCGAGTTGAGTTTCGTGTGGCAACCATGAATTGCGGGAATCCGCCGGCTTATGAAGCGCTGTCCTGTCTGCAACAACCAATATTCGGATGAATCGTTACGATTCTGTTTACAGGACGGCGCGGCTTTAGTTGCGGGCAATCCATCAACCGGTACCGGCTCGGCGGTGGAGCCGGATTCGATGCCGACACTTCATTCTGGGTCGGACCCAACGCTGATCCTGCCGGCGGAACTGCGCGATCGATCAGCACCAACCTTAGTATTTCCTACCAATGTGCCGAGCCCGTCGGAACCCACTCTCGCGGCGCCGGCTTCGGGTGCAGAGACGATCCGGCAGCTACGGCAACCCACCCAGAGTGGCTACGACCGCAAACCACGCAACACCGCGTTGGTTGTGGCCCTGACCGTTATGGCGACATTGATCGTAGCCGCTTTTGTTGCCGGCGGCGCGTGGCTCCTGTTTTGGCGTGAAGGGGTCCGTACCGATGCTAGTAATTCTCCAAATCTTAACCGAGCGAACGATCCCGGTCCGAGTCCATCGCCGACCGGCTCGCCGAATACTCGCGAGACCCCGACGCCCACGCCTACACCCAAAGTGGTCAATGCGACCGCGATTCGGGACGAGGTAACCGCCGTGCTGGACGCTTGGGCGTCGGCCGCGCGGGCGCGCGATGCGGCAGCCAACATCTCTTATTACACTGATACTTTAAATCCTTATTTCAACCGCTCGAGCTATCCGGCCAGTAAGGTACGGGATGAACGAGCCCGGATCTACGAGATGTACAAAACCATTGATATTGATCTGGCGGACATTAAGATAACGCCGGGACCCGACGGGGAAACCGCGATCGCCACGTTGGATAAGACCTGGACCTTTGAAGGAGACGCGAAATACAGCTCGGGTTCAGTGCGGGCGCAGATGTGGTTCGCCAAACGGAATGGACGGTGGTTGATCACCGGTGAAAAAGATCTAAAGGTCTATTACCTAAATCGATCATGATCTGCTTTCGGTTACGGGCGATCAATGCGGGCAAAAAGCGGGCCGCGGATATAAATGTATCCGCGGCCCTTAAAGTAAGCGTACTAGATGCGGTTTTGGACTAGATCGGCGGCGCAAATGCTGTCGGCGCGCCATCTACCCCATTTCCAGTGATCGTATTTGTATTGGTAACCGAAGTGATCGCCGTCCCAGATACGCCGGTTCCGTTCCCGGTGATCGTCGTCCCAAAGAGCCGGACATTACCGCCGCCACCCGCGGCTACACCGGTCGTGTTGCCAAAAATGGTGCAGTTTGACGAAAATGCGGTAGCGCCCCCGACATTAATGCCGATGTTACTGTTGTTGATGACCGTGTCCATGATCGCGGCCCGGGTAACGTTGGCCAGGTTAATGCCATTCCCGCCGAAAAACGCAAAGCTCGAAC
>JBDSEC010000199.1:0-5468 GCA_039920205.1 Pyrinomonadaceae bacterium | reverse complement strand
GACCAAGGACGCCGAGGGGCTGCGGACCGCGATCGTCAACAATGCTTCGTCGCCGATCAAATATGAATCGGACAAACCCGATGCGATCAATGCGGAAGACAAGATCATCCAGGATTACAAGATCAAGGTAAGGCCCGAGGATGTGACGGTCGTTCCGGTCGAACGCATCTTCCAGTAGGAAGTAGACGGTAGACGGTAGACAGTAGACGGTAGTTTGTTGGCAACGGCCGGTGGTCGATCCGAGAGGATCGAGTACCGGCCGTTTTGCGTTCGCCGCGTTCAATTTGACATTCCTCGCCACCGTTCAGGGTAAAGCGTTTGGAGTTCCGCCTTTAGGCGGCTGCCTTTGCCTTTGCCTCAACTTACCGTCAGCGCGCGACAGTTCAAAGTAACGCCTTTCAGGCGTGATGGACGTTCCGGTCATTCAACTTGAAATAAACACACAACTAGCCTGCGAAGCTGGTGGTAGACGGTAGTTGAAAATGAATAACGCGTTGCGCACCGGCGAATCCCTTTAATATCTGCCGCCAGCTTGCGCAGGCTCCGAATAGCTAAGGGGATCTGAACCCCAAGCTCCGCGGACGCTACGCATGGGGCTACACTATGCCGCCGCGCTATCGCGGGCTCGTTGGGTCCTTCGTTCGAAATTCTTGTGGAAAAGCCACGTCACTAATTAATGCGGCTGACTATGACAACACTGTCAAGATTTTGGCGATTACTGTCGGTGAGGCGTCAAAATCACCGACAACTCGTCGTCGGATCCGGACGGGAAACCAGCAGTGTGACGCTATCGTGTTGCATTCCAACGGGTTCGATCGAATCCTGCAAGCCCTGGCCTCCGTGGCACGCGTCTTGTATAGGTATATAGCGTGCGCCACGGGGCAAATGTGGTCTAACGATCATATGGGTGCACGATCGGTATGAGCGGATGATCTTGTGGTTTGCTGGAGGGAGCAGGCTACTTACGGGTCATCCGCTCAATCCTTTTTGGGTGGGGGATTTCTCTGGCCTAACGTCGTTTCAAATCTAGCTCACGACCTGATCCAAGAGTCGCGCGACGTTTTCCTTAAGTATCTGCAGCAATGTATCCACCGTTTCCAGGTGCGTGCGAAATGAAAGGCAGGCAAACCGCAGCGTGAACTTGCCGCTCAGTATGGTGGAAGAGATAAAAATGCGCCCATCGGCAACCACCGCGTCGAGCAATGCTTTGTTGAAAGCATCGGCGTCGCTATTTTCCGGCGCGTACCGGTAAACCACCACCGACAATTCCGGTTCGATCTCAGACTGAAAACCCAGGGTCTGAACTTCCGCGTAAAAATACTTAGCGAGTAGGAGTTTTTCTTCCAAACAGGCCCGGAATGGCGCCACTCCATGCAGCATCAGCGGCAACCAAAGCCTGAGCCCGCGAAAGTGCTTAGTCAGTTCTGGGGAAAGATCCGCCGGTGACGTCTGGTCGTCCGATGCAAGCGCGTCCTGCATGTAATTGGCCTGGTAATAATGCGACTTGCCTAGCTTGACCGCGTCCTTTACCAGCACCACACCCAGACCGTAGGGCAGGAAAAGTCCCTTATGCGGATCGATCACCAGTGAATCAGAACGCTCGATACCCGCTAGCTTTGCCCGGCCCTCGTCGGTCAAAAGAAAGAACCCGCCGTAGGCGGCATCAATGTGAAACCAAGCGCCTGTGTTTTCCGCGATAACGCCGATCTCGGAAAGCGGATCGATCGCGCCGACATCGGTCGTTCCGGCCGAAGCCACGATCAGGAATGGGTTTAGCCCCTTTACCTGGTCTTCAATGATCGCGTGGGCCAATTGCTCAGGGATGATCCGGTACTTTTCATCCAACGGCAGATGACGAACAATGCATTCGCCGAGTCCGGCGATGCGGATCGCTTTTTCTATCGAATGGTGGGCCTGTTGCGAAAGATAGATCACCGAGCGTTCGATCGCGCTCGCCTTGATCCCTTTTGCATCGCGCGCCGTAACGATCGCGATCAAATTGGCGAGGCTGCCACCCGAGGTCAAATTCCCGCCGGCGCTGGCCGGATACCCCGCCAGATCACTCATCCAGCGGAGCAGCATATTCTCCATTCGCACCGCGCCCGGACCCGCAAAAAAGATTCCGGCATAGTGGTTGAACACATCGGCGACGTAATCGCCCAGCGCCGAATAGTAAATGCCGCCGCCCGGAATGTAGCCCAAATGCCCACCCGAGGCCGGGTTAAGGCCAGGCTTATCGACGTTTTCCCGCAACAGTTCGAGTACCTGCGCCAGATCAATTCCAATTTCCGCGATCGGCGCCCGGTACAATCCGGCGCCACTGTCGGTAGTGACTTGAAACGCCTTGAGGTGGTCGATGTTATCGAGGAATTCTTCGGAATATTCGATGACCCGGTCGCGGGCCGCTTGGCGTGCCGGCGCGGCGGGTTCCAGCAACCGCGAGGCGATTTCCAATTCCCGTAGCTTTTCTTTTAGTAAGGTCATGTGGCGAAGGACCGCGAACCCAAAAACAACGTTTGCGGTCGACTAGCTACGCGCTGAAATATTTAGCGTACGCATGCGGCGATATAAATGGCTGCGGTCGACGCCCATTAATTCGGCAGCACGCGATACGTTGCCGTCGGCCTCGGCCAATTTACGCTGAATGAATTCGCGTTGATAAGCATCGGTGGCCTCTTTGAACGAAGGAAAGCGGAACGACGACGCGGCCGGTTCCTCGCCGCCAAGTGCGGGCAGGTCCGCCGGGTTGATCTTGTTCTTGGACAACATGATGACGATGCGCTCGACCGTGTTACGCAGTTCGCGGACGTTGCCGGGCCAGGCGTAGTTGCATAAGGCCTCCATCGCCTCGGCCGTAATATTCTTAGGTTTGCGGCCGTACGCGCGCGAGAAACGCTCATTAAAGTGCGCCACCAGCAACGGCACGTCTTCCAAGCGTTCGCGCAATGGCGACAACTCGAACGGGATAACATTCAACCGATAGAAGAGATCCTCGCGGAACTCGCCGCGTTCGATCTGATCTTCCAATCGTTTGTTCGTCGCCGCCAACACTCGCACGTCCACCCGAACGGAATTGTTACTGCCGACGGGCGAGAACCGTTGCTCTTCCAGCACCCGCAATACCTTGGCCTGCACGCGGGCGCTCATATCGCCTACTTCATCTAAAAAGAGCGTCGCGCCGTCGGCCAATACGAATTTGCCTTTTTTACTCGTAGTCGCACCGGTGAAAGCGCCCTTTACATGGCCAAACAATTCCGATTCGATCAACTCTTCGGGGATCGCGGCACAGTTCACTTCCACAAACGGCGCGGCTGCACGATGCGAGTTAGCCTGGATCGCGCGCGCCACCAATTCCTTGCCGGTGCCCGATTCGCCATAGAGCAATACGCGGCCATCGGTCGGTGCGACGATAGCGATCTGCTTGCGCAGCGCGCGCATGGTGACCGATTCGCCGATCATGATGTACTCTTCGCCGATCTCGGCGCTCAATTGCGCATTGACGCGCTCTAGCTCTCGATGCCGCAGCGCATTGCGTACGGTCAGGATCGTTTTTTCCAGAGTTAACGGCTTTTCGACGAAATCGAAAGCGCCGAGTTTAGTGGCTTTCACCGCGGTTTCGATATTGCCGTGCCCGGAGATCATGACGACGGCCGCGTCTTGGCCCATCTCGCGCATCTCGGCCAACACCTGCAATCCGTCCATTCCGCCCAGCCACACATCCAGCAGAATGCAGCCAAAGCTTTGCCGCGTGATCGCGACCAGGCATTCTTCGCCCGAGGCCGCGGTCTCGACCGCGAAGCCTTCATCCTCCAACACCGCTTGCAGCGTGTCGCGGATGCCGGGTTCGTCGTCAACAATAAGGATCGAATCTGTCATTAGTCTCAAGCTGGGCTGCCGCCGGTTTCAATTTACGCCGCCGCCCGTTCAAAAACCACCGGAAGCTCAACGATGAACTTCGCTCCCTGTGGACGGTTAGATTCGGCGCGGATCTTCCCGCCGTGTTCGACAATAATGCGTTGCACGATCGCCAACCCCAATCCGGTGCCGCGGCCCTTGGTGGAAAAATATGGTTGGAATAGCCGCGCGAAATCCTCGCGGCGGATGCCCGGTCCGGTGTCCGCGATCTCGACCAGCAATCGGCCGCGTGCCGGGTCGTGCGCCGTGGCAATGGTGACGCGCCGGTCGGTCTCGATGGTCGCCAGTGCTTCTAACGAATTGTCGATCAAGTTCACCAATACGCGGCGGATCTGTTTGCTGTCCAGTAGCACTTGTGGCAAACCGTGACCCAACTTCATGTCCAACCGCACACCGTCCAAACGATCGCGGTAAAGTGCTACGGCCTGATTCACTACTTCGTTTAGATCGGCCGGCTCGGGAACGGCGTGCGGCAACCGGGCAAAGCGCGAAAATTCATCCACCATTGCTTTTAGACCGGCGACCTCGCGCGTTATGGTTTGGGTGCATTCATCAACGATCGATTGATATCCCGCCGAAGTGACCGCCCCGCCATTTTCCGTCGAACGCTCGGCGCCGTTGGAATAACCCTGCTCGCCCAGCCGCGTAAAGTTCTTGGCCATGCGCTCGGCGGAAAGCTGGATCGGCGTCAATGGATTCTTGATCTCGTGGGCCATGCGCCGGGCGACCTCGCTCCAGGCCGCGGCGCGCTGGGCTGCGATCAGTTCGGAAAGGTCTTCGATGACGATCACGACTCCGCGTCCTTTGCCGGTCGGTCCGCGCAAGGCCGTCGCCGTTAATGCGACCGAGATGCTGCCGGCGTGATCGCCGTTCGCATTGCGGGCCCAAGTCGTCTGTTCGGCGGCGTGGCCGATCCGCCGCGCGCGATAGAGCAATCGTTCGCACACTTCAAAATCTTCGGTCGACATCAATTCGGATAGCGCATGGTCGTGCCCGCTTCCAGCCGGAAGCAGCAGCATCGCCGCGGCCGCCGCGTTGATGGTCGTGACCTGGTCGTTTTCATTCAACGAGATCACGCCGGTCGTAAGCGATTCCAATACCGTCTCGATGTAGTTGCGCCGCTCTTCCAGAGCCAGGTTCTTCTCGCTGACTTCGGCCGCGTTGGCTTCCAAACGCTGGCGGTTCTCCTGCAACTGCGCCGTCATTTGGTTAAAGCTTTCCGCCAGCAATGCCAACTCATCCTCGGCCACTGTTTCAACGCGGTGAGACAGATTGCCGCGCGCGACCTCGTTGGCGGCTTCGGCCATGGCCTGGATCGGCATCGCGATGCCGCGCGCAATATGGATCGCCGCCCACATCGAAGCGAATACCAGGAGTAGGGTCAACACGCCTAAGGTAGATAGACCTTGCGCGCGGACGTTCCTTTGACGAGCCTTCAATCGATCGAACTCGGCCGGCGATTTGCTGATCGCGTCGCTGACCGTCCCGGCGCCGCGCCGCAACGGTGCCAAGACCAATACCCGGCCATTGCTTAATTGCGCCAACGCAACATC
>JBDSEC010000198.1:0-11792 GCA_039920205.1 Pyrinomonadaceae bacterium | reverse complement strand
CACGTCATTTTTGGACCGAGTGCTGAGGTCGCCGAGGTTTGGGAACATCTATCAGCAGGCGGGCGCCAATCCAAACTTTTACGTGAACACCATTGGTGTGTGTGTGAAAAGCCCAGCCTACCCTTGCGCAATTTGCAGATGCGTCGCGCGAGCTCGGAGGAACTCGAGATCGTCTCCGCCGCACAGGCGGAAATGATCAACGAGGAATGCGGCGTCGATCCACGCTCGGCTGATCCCGACGGCTTCAGGGAGCGAGTGTCCGAGCGCATTAGAAAGGGACGCATTTGGTGTCGCATAGAAAACGAAATGGTGGTTTTCAAAGCCGACCTGATCTCGGTTTCTCCGGAAGCTGTTTATCTGGAAGGCGTTTGGACGCATCCAAAATATCGCCAGCAAGGGATCGCTAAATCGTGCCTGAACGAACTGGCTTACCGGCTGCTTCGGCAATACAAATATGTGTGCTTGATCGTCGAGCCGAACGACACGGTCGCCCGGCATATTTACGAAAGTGTAGGTTTTGTACACACAATGCAGTATTCAGCGCATTATCTGCAGCCGCTGGGATAGGCTGCCCCGGGGCGAAGTCGCAAGGCTTCGTCCAACCTCGTGATGGCGGCCGCTCACATGTACGGTCGCAATTCTCGACCTTAGGGTACTTCGTACCATGACTAGGAAACCAAATCAGAGTATCGTCGCCACCGTCTTTCAGTGGGCCGTCATCGGCGGCGGTGGGCTGGTTTGGGTTTTTTCAGCCTTGAGGTTTCGGGATAACGGCACTCCCCGGGCGTTCTTGGAAACGGCGATCTTTGCCTTGGCGATCGTTTTGATCAGTTCACGGCCGGTCATGATCACGATGCCCGGCCGTTCGAATTTAAATGATCGGCGGCAACTTTCGATCTCCCTTTCCGATTGCCTGACCTTCTTGCTCTTGATCCTCTACGGTGCCGCCCCGGCCATTTTGGTCAGCGGCTTGGACGGTTTCATCGCGTCACGCCGAACCGTAAAACGGTGGACCAGTAATCTCTTCACTTGGGGAATGTTTTCCCTCTCGGTCTTGGGCGCCGCGCGCGCGTATCAATTCACGCTAAGCGCGTTTGGCTTGTCATCGGACCCGGGCACCCGCCTTTCAACGTTCCAACTGGTAATTCCCCTCTTGGTTGCCGCCGCCATACATTTTTTGATCAGCAGTATATTGCTCTCAACCATTTTGGGATTGCGTTACCGCACGTCGATCGTGCGTCAGTGGATCGACAATCAGCTTTGGACCGCGGTCACCTATTTCCCGCTTGCCCTAGCTTCTTTGATCCCCTACGTATGTGCGGTGCAATTCGGTTGGATCACCATGATCGCTTTATTGCCGATCTTGACCTTGATCTATTTCTCGCTTTCGCAATATAACCGACGGGTAGAAGACAAGGTTCGCCAGATCCAGGAGATGAACGAACTCAATCTTTCGCTGGCGCAAGCATTGGCCATGGCGATCGATGCCAAGGACAACACAACCGCGGAACATGTCCAACGTGTACAGATCTACGGACGCGGCATGGCCAAACTTTGCGGGCTATCCGAGCCCGAGGCCCAAGCGATCGAAGCCGGCGCCATGCTCCACGACGTGGGCAAGCTGGCCATTCCGGACTACATCCTGAACAAACCCGGCAAGTTGACGTCCGCCGAATACGAGAAAGTAAAGATCCATCCCGTGGTGGGCGCCGAGATCCTGAGCCACGTTAAATTTCCCTTTCCGGTCGTGCCAGTCGTCCGTCACCATCACGAACGTTGGGACGGTCTGGGTTACCCCGACGGACTAAAGGGTGAAGAGATCCCCTTGACGGCACGAATCTTGTCCGTGATCGATTGCTTTGATGCTGTACAAGAAGATCGACAATGGCGCAAGGCGATGACCGGTGACGAAGCGGTAAATACCATCGCGTCGCAGGCGGGTACCTTCTACGACCCGCAATTGGTCGCACTGTTCATCGCCAATTTGGGTGAGTTTGAATTAGAGATCGAACGCCGCGGCTTGCGACCGGAACTGGCAGTAGCGGCCGATGGCGGCGGCGCGATCCACCAAACGATTGAATCTACGATCGCCAGTTCGCATGAAAAGATCAAAGAAGCTAACCGTGAAGTCAGCCTACTTTACGAGATAGCACAAACCCTGGGCAGCAGTCTGTCTTTGCCCGACACGTTAGAGTTCCTGATGAAACGCATCGCTGAAGTTGTGCCCTTCACGACGGGTACGGTTTTTCTTCAGCGAGATCGTCTGCTTGAAGCGGTCTTTGCTACTGGACCAGACGCCGGACTATTGAGCGCGGGCCGTTTGCAACCGGGGTCGGGTATCGCCGGTTGGGTATTTGAGCGACAGGAGCCGATGTTCAATTCGGACCCGCGTCTTGATTTTGCGGCGATGCAGATCAACGTATCCCATGATTATCGTACTTCGGTCGTGGTTCCGTTGATAAAGCAAGGCTCGGCCATTGGCGCGCTCGCCCTTTACTCGGCTGATCTCGAAAAATATTCGGTCGAACACACCCGATTGGTTGAAGCGATCGCCGGGATGGCCGGAGATGCCATTGCCAATGCGATCCAGCATGAAGAGATCGAAACGACCGCGCTAACCGATCGGCTTACGGGTCTGCCGAACTTGCGCTCGATCGTGCAGCGCTTTGACGACGAGGCCGCTCGAGCCGCCGCCGCTGGTCAGAGCTTCACCCTATTGATGATGGACCTGGATGGTTTCAAACAGATCAACGATAAACTGGGCCACCAGACCGGTGACCGTTATCTGGCCGAGATCGGCCGCATTATTGGCGGTCAAATGCGCGACCGCGATTTCTTTGGCCGGTACGGCGGCGATGAATTTATTGCCATCCTTCCCTCAACCGTCAAATCCCTGGTGGACCCTCTACTTGAACGGGTTCGCGAAGCGGTTGAAGGATTCGTCTTACCCGTTGAGGGTGGCGCAGCCGCCGCGGCCGGCATCAGTTTGGGAGTCGCCGAGTTCGGGATCGACGGCGAATCAATGGACGAGCTGATGGCCGTGGCGGACCTAAGCATGTACGCGGACAAAGAGTTCAAATCCCATCGCGCGGAAATGCGTCAGTCGAGTAGCCAGGTCGTGCGCTTTCCCCGCCGATTAATGCAACGAGCCGTGTGATAAATAGGAATCCGCTTACCGTGATCGACTGCTGCTCACCATGCCTTTCTGTCCTGATCGAGCCAGTCCCCGTCGGCCTTTGGTTTGCTCGAACCTCCAGATAACGTAAGATAACAATCGATCTTCCATCTGAAGTACCGTTGGACGGCTCCCCCGTTCCATATATTTACCGCATGGCTGTATTGCTGTCCGAAATCGAGGTTCGCGTTCTCGGCGCTTTGATCGAGAAACAATTGACCACGCCCGAATACTACCCGTTGACGCTTAATTCGCTGGTTTTGGCGTGCAATCAGAAGAGCAATCGCCACCCAGTGACTTCGTATAACGAAGCCCAGGTCGGAGATGCGCTCGAACTTCTGCGTGGGCGAAATCTGGCCTATGTCTTTTATGGCAGCACGAACCGGGTGCCAAAATACAAGCACGTCGTCCCAGAGAATTTCGAGCTGAATGCAGCCGAAACCGCCGTCTTGTGCGTCTTAATGTTGCGCGGATGGCAGACCCCAGGTGAACTGCGCGGCCGCACGGACCGGCTCCATGAATTTAGCAGTTTGGAGCAGATCGACGAGACCTTGCAGTCATTGATGCGGCGCGATCCTGCGTTGGTGACCGTCTTGCCCCGCCAAGTCGGGCAGAAAGAAGCCCGTTACGCCCATCTTCTTTGCGGCGAGATTCCGGCGAGCGCTTTGGAAGCCGAAGCGCATCTAACCCGATCCACTAGCCGCGATGGTGCGGCGGAACGCCTGACCACACTGGAAACCGAATTCGCGGGAGTACGGTCGGATCTGAATCAGTTGCGCGAAGAGTTCGAAGCGTTTCGTAAGGAATTCAGTTAATTTAATAAATTGCAAGAGACTTAATTTGAGGAGATGTCCATGAACAAGATCATCACACTACTGATACTGATATTCGCCACTGCCATCGGTGCCAACGCCCAGATCACTACGAGTCATTACGAAAAAGCCCTTCTGTCTTTTGATTATTTAGCTAAATGGACATTCGTGGAAAAGCAAGAAAATGGCGGGGCCAATATCGTTTTCACTATCCCCAATTCCGACCTGCAACTTAGCGTGTTTTTCCACGGCGAGACTTTCGATATGCCGGAAAAACTTGCCGAAGGAAAGGAAAAGCTGGTCGAGAACACCGTGAAGAGCTATATCAAGTTAATGAATGAGCAGGGTATGAAACCGGTTCGTACGGATGGTAAGTCGACCATTGCCGGCGCCGAGGCGGATGTAGTTCATTTACGCGGTTCATTGGATGGAATTGGTGGCGAAGCCGGGATCTATTACGCCACCATCAATTCGCGCGTAGTAGTGATCTCCGTGTTTGGCCCGGATTCGGATCTGAAGAGGTTTGGTCCGGCGTTGGACGGCCTTCGTGCGAGCATAATCGTAGCCGCGGCAACGCCGCAATTGGCACCGGGGAAGCCATAGGGGAGGCGAGAAAAGTATGCGTTTTGCGATCATGATCATTTCCGTGGCGATGGCGCTCAGTTTCTTTAAATGCGGGAACGGAGCGGGAACACCAACCGCGAACTCGTTTACCCCGGGGGTATACGAATACACCGGATTCGACACGAGCGGCAAGAAAGTGATCAGCGGCCGTCTCGAACTGAAGGAGATCAAGGACCGTTCACTGAAGGGTACGTGGCAGCTTACTAAGGTGGGTAGCGACGATATCAAGCTTGGTCCACAAGTTGGGACCGGCGAATTCGTGGGCTCCTACGAAGAGAAACGCGTTGATCTGAATCTGAATCCTTTCATGGCGGACAACAACGTCTTCATCGCGGGTCAGATGGAAAATGGGGAGTTAAAGGGCTCCTGGAGTTATAGCGGATTCGCCGGTCCGATCACCAAGGGAACATTTGTGGCAAAGAGGAAGTAGCTAAGGCTTGATGAAATATAGTTGGCTTCGGAAATTCGTTTTGGTTTTACCGGCGGCGTTGCTTATCGTTTTGCTAGTTGGCAGCGGACCGGCTCAAACCACATCAACTAACACGGCGATCGCCAGCCCGGAAGCCCAAACCAAACGGATCTACGAGGCCATTCGCGATCTGAACTTTCGCGACTTCTACTATCTCCTGGCCGTCTCGCCCAAATTAAAAAAACGGTTTCCAGCGGACCCTGAGACATTCGCCCGTGACATGCGCGAGGGCTTTGAAGGTGGTCCGGCGAACGCATCTGAGGCGAAGTTAACGCGCGACATGTTCAACAGTATTAGGGAGATCATGGTTGGTCCGGCGGTGATCACGGGCAAAAAGGCGGTCGTTCCCACCTCGGCACGGATCACGGTTGAGGGCCACAACTATCTTTATGAAGGAAGCGCCCACCTTATTCTGGACGATGGCGAGTGGAAGCTTGACCTCACCGATACTGACGACCTGGAAGTGGCGATGACAAAGTCAACGATGCTGCTGCTTGGCTCGGCGGTGTCGGTGCGGCCCACCTAATCTGCCGCCACCACATCGGTAAACTGCTTGGTGTCGGTGTACTGCTGGAATTGCACGATCTTTCCGTCTTTGAACCGCCAGACGTGAGCCATCTGTGCGTGGACACCTTTTCCGTTGGCACGATAGGTAGCGCGGTAACGGCCCAAAACCACGACCTGGTCGCCGGCATCTAGCAACTCGCCGGGTTCGACCGTGAAACCATCCCATTCGCCGCCCAGACGGGCAAAAACCCCCATTAAGATCGCCTGGGGTCCGATATATGGATTGCGATCGGCGTAGGGGAAATTCTCCGCTTCATTCCAAACTATCTCCGCGTCCATGGCGCCCAATACCGCGGGGATATCGCCTTTGGCGAACGAATCGTACAATCCGCGGATGATCTGAACATTTTCTGCTGACATGTTGGCTCCTGCAACTAGGGGTTGATCAAGTACAACTTTGGCTACGTCAGGAAGTCTGGCGATGGATCTCCAACGCGGCCGAAACCCGACCTTCAGGGAAGGGTGCCGTCCGTAAGAGATCCGCGTCCTACAATAGGTCTTTGAGTTTGCGGCAGGTCGCGATCAGCGTCTTGCGCTCGCCCTCGGCCCCAGCCAAGTTGCCCGAATGGATCGACGCCAACAAGGCCGTTCCCTGCTCACTGATCTGCACCGCGATGGCTTTTTGTTCGTCGCTCTCAAGCTCTTCCGGTAAATGCTCCACATGGTGGGCCAGATCGCACTTCTTCACATCGATCAGATCTTCGATCGGCAGTCCCTTTAGTTCGGACATTAAAAGCGTTAGCCGCGTAAACGGACTGAGTGAACGACCCATCGCAAAAGCTCCTTCGACATCGTAGCTATGGATTTAGACCAGCCGGTGAATTCCGGGTGGCTAGAGAAGGAAGCGCGCCAGACTTCGTTCATAATGAAACTAGGGGAGGGACCGCATATTTGTCAACGCTATCGCATCAAGAAAAGCGAGTTCTTGCGTCCTAATACTGCGTTAGGTTAGTCAGTTTTCTCTTCCCTAAATACTCCAACGACGTCGATCGGCCCGACAATATTTCGGTTAAACTCTTCCAGATCTTCGGCTGGTATCCAATACTCCTGATGCTGGGCACCGCCCACGGTTTGGATCTCGTAGCGTTTTAGGAGTTCCTGGTTCACGCGAAACCTAGTCACGTACCCGACCCGGTCCGGATTGTATTTGGCATTCCAATCCCGTGCGATCTGCGTCGCGTACGCTTCATTCAAAACCGGATAAAAGATCGGCTGTTCCGGCAACCGCGGCGGGAAAGCAGCGAACCCACTCGCCTTGATCAGATCGAGTTCGGCTTGCCCTACGGGACGAAAAAGGACGATCGAGCTATTCATCTGCGATCGCGAGTTCGCTTTCCAGCGCCTGGCCAGATAGACCATCAAACCGATCAAATTGGTGACAATGACCAGTCCACCTATCTTCAGCGCAAAGGCAGATCGGCTTTCCACCTTGACAATCGGCACGACCGAAAGCCCGACGTAGAGCAACGTCATCAAAAACCCGCACAACGCCGCCAACCTTAGCCACAGTGGCGGGCGTTGGCCGGTTAGGCCGAGCCCCACCAATGGAATGGCAAACATCACCAGATATGCGAGCGCGTAAAAGACCCCGGATGCGTTCCAGAGCAATTGAAAGGCCTCTTGTTTGCCCACACCGATCAGACCTACGATACCCAGAAACAGTGTAGCGGCTCCAATAAAGAGGATCGAATTCACCGGGGTGCGGTGTTTAGCATGAAGTTTCGTGAACCACGCGGGCAGCAAGTTATCCCAACCGGCCACCATCGGCAGACGCGTTGCGCCCCCAAACATTACGCTGGATTGCGCCAGACGGATCATCAACAGCGCAATGATCGCGAGCGGCGCGATGGCTGCGGCCAGGCCTAGTGGTCCAAAGCCCACACTTAATACCTGGGGAACTGGCGCGATCAGATCGATCTTGTCCGGCGACACCAGGGCCAGCACGGAACTGGTCCCCAGAATGAACATCAAGGCGATTACCGGCGCGGCGATCGCCACCGACCGCCCGATCGTCCGCACCGGGTCGCGGCACTCTCCGGCATGGATCGCTACGTACTCGAATCCGCCCAGTGCCCCAAAACCCATTTTACCCAGTAGGTTTAGGGTCATGATCGACGTCAGCACCGGCATCTCGGTCCGCAGCGGGTGATATTCGGCCAATGTCCCTTTGGCAAAGTTTAGCAGCGGCAAAATTATGATCGCCGCAAAGACCAGCAACATTAGAATGCCGCCGGCCTTGTGTACCCATTTACCCACCCCCAAGCCGATCACGGTGACGAACACTAGGGCGCTGATAACCACTAGATTGGCCAAGCCGATAAACACCGGATTGGAGGTAAGCCATTCGCTGCCCGGGCCGATGATATAAGTAAGATATTGCGTAACCTGCAGGCCGATCTCGGACGTGTTAAGGATCGCCATCAGCCATAGATTCCACGCCACCAAAAATCCGACCAGGTCGTTGAACCCGAGCTTGGCCCACTGGTACACGCCGCCTTCCAGCGGCATCGAGCGGTTCAGATAGATCACGACCGCCGCGGACGGTATATAGAATAAGACGATGGCGCCAAGCCAAAGAACGACGTGGGAAGGCCCTTGCTTGGCGGCAACCCCAACCCAGGGCAAGCCGACGATAAAGAGGATCTGCGTTAGGACTAAGTCCGAGAGCCCCAGTTCTTTCTTAAAGCCAGCACTGCGGGCCTCGACACGCATTTCCTCTTCACGGAATTCTGTTGGGGAATCTATTTCTCGCGTCATCTTGGCGTTGCCGGACGGGCCAAACTAGTACCAATTGCTGGACATTAAAAAGGGCGCCAGCCGCTGATTCGCGACCGACGCCCAATCTATCCCGCTTGGGCTACTTTGTTCAAGTCTTTTTAGGCTTCGAAGACGCCGCCCGCGTTGGCAGCCCCGCTTTCAACCGAAATCCTTGAGGCCACATATCTCTAGCGATGAATGGCTTCTAATCATTCCTCCTAAAGATGTTAGGAAGGAATCTCACGGCGAGATCAGTCACCGTCATACAAATAGATCGTTTTCAAATACGCCTTACCGTTACGGATCCCGTAGCCGACCTTTTGCAGGTACAAATGGTTGTGGTCGATCCCGCCGTCAAAATCATAAGTGCAAAGCCCTTTCCGGCATTTCTTCAATGGCCGAATCGCAGGGAACGGCGTCGGATTGCCTTCGTTCGGGCTTTCGCGTTTTTGCAGCCAGCGTTGCGCGGCGGCGAAACGCTTGAACGAGCGGACCTCAAAGGCACCCGCTTCCGTCGGGTCGATCAAGGAATGTTCGATCACGATCCGGAAGCGGCCGATATACCGGGGCTGTGCATCAAGCTCGGCCAGCGTACGGTTGCCGAAACCGATCTCAATTTGGTCCAACAACTTAGCTAGCGGGCTGTTCGCGGCCGGCTTTTGCGCGGAAACAAGCGCCGCCGACGCGGCTACGATCAGGGCCAACGCCAGTATGCGCGGCAAGGGGATCAAGTTCTTCATGTATCCAAGACGACGAAACCCGCCGGTCTTGCGCACCAAAAACAAGGGCGCGACCGACGGGTGGAACTACGAGTTATATCGAGCTTGATGCCGGGATCAATCACCGTCCAAAATATAGATCGTCTTAACGTAGGCGCTTCCGCCACGCATGCCATAGGTGACCTTCCGGAGATATATGTGGTTATGCAACAGTCCGTCTTTTTCAAACGAACAGGTGCCTTTCGCGCAACCGGTCATGGTCGAAACATTTCGCGCGGGCATGCCGTCATGCTCGCGGCTTTTCAGCCAGGTCTCAAACGCGGCAAAGCTACTGAAGCTACGAGTTACAAACCGGTCGGGATCATTATCGTCGCTCAGCGAATTCTCGATCACAACGCGGATCTTTCCAGCGTAGGCACGAGCGGTGTCCAATGCACTCCAGTCCCCGCCGGCAAAGGCAGTCGCCACCCCATCCGCCAAAGCGGCGGCGGACCACTTTTTGGCGGGCGGATGGGCCGATGCTACTGTTGACGACGCAAACACCAACAAAGCTAAGGCGGTCAAAACTCGTTTCATAATCTTCTCCATTATTTGGAAGGGCGACAGATCGGGTGACCCCTTAAAGACAGATGCCGATGCCTTCCCGCCGGGTCAGACGCGGAAGCTAGCAGTAAAACACGCCCGAATTTTCATTCGCCACATTTGAACGGAATGTTCTTGACCAGTATCGAACGCCGGGGCTGGCCCAAAATTCGCGCGGTCAATTTCACCGGTTGACAGCCCGTATCATAAAGCCAAAACGCAGCATAATATTTCCCCTTGGCGAACAAACCGATGTCGACCGCCCGCCGCAGCAAAACCCGCCGGCCGGCGACCGCGATCAACTCTATCCTGCGCGTGGGCGTAGCCATGGTCGCATCGGTACCCGATACCTCGACCAAGACCAGCGTTGAATTTGACGGCCCTTCGGCGTCACCTTCACCAATGATCGTATTCCAGAACGAGAACTCGGGTGCGGCTAAAACGTCACGCGAAAATGTTGCGGCACCGTCGTAATACAACTTCGCCTGAATTCCCGTAATTCTAAAAGGCCCGGTGATCTCTTGGGCCGCGGCTGGCACCGGCGCAACCGAAGTAAGCAATATCCCGGCGACCAGGAGCAATTGACCCAACCCTAACCTCACGAGTTTCGTTTCCATGGATCTCTCCTTTAGTTGCACTAGGTTTAGCAGATATGGTGTCGAACCCGACTTTGGAATGGCGCATTGTACCAGAGATTCTCACGGACGGGTCAATCTCGCCCGAGACGCTGACCTATTATTAAGGTATTACTGAAACTTGGTGTCGCGTGTGGTCACTTTATTTAAGTCTCCGGGCGAATTGACAAGCCGGAAATGAAAGGATGACCGCACCGAGAATTTAAATAACCGGCTAGGAGTGCCAAAAGCACCCGATTCGAAACCCTGCATTCTCGATTGTTTAATTCTAAGAAAGGAGTACAGTTGTTTCTGTCAGCGAAATGACAAACGGGCATCCCCGTTCCCCCCTATTGTTCCCAGAATCCAACACACGCCATTGGGAGTCGAATTACGAACTTCTTCTTGTGTCGCTTGGTGAATTCCTAGCACGTACACAAGAGGAGACCTGTCATGACCGAGCCCACCGGGTATCCGATCAAGAATCAACTTCTGTCTGCCCTACCCGCGAAAGCCTACGAGCGGCTTTTGCCCCATCTTCAACCGATCGAAATGAGCTCGGGCCGCGTTCTGTTCGAACTCGGTGATGAGATCAAGCATATATATTTCCCGTTAAATTCATTGATCTCGTTGGTCTTGGAAATGTCGGACGGAGTTACTATTGAAGTCGGGGTCGTTGGTAACGATGGCGCCGCGGGCCTCACGGCAATGCTGGGCCAATCCAGGGCAATCAACCGCGCGATCGTGCAGATCCCGAATGGCGGTGTCCAGATAAAGACCGCGATCCTGCAGGAAGAATTTGACCGCGCCGAAGATTTGCAGATGTTGATGCATCGCTATACGGTCTCGCTGTTGACGCAGGTCTCGCAAACCGCCGCTTGCAACAATCATCACCGGGTCGAGGAACGTTTGGCGCGCTGGCTGTTGATGTGCCACGACCGCGTCGGTTCGGACGAATTCAATCTGACCCAGGAATTCATCGCCAACATGATCGGCGCCCACCGTCCCACGGTCAGCACGGCCGCTAGCGCGTTGCAGAACGAGGGATTGATAAAATATAGCCGTGGATTGATCACCGTACTTAACCGGCGTGGGTTAGAATCGTTTGCTTGCGAATGTTACCAGGCCCAACGGACGATGCCGCTGGCTTAGGTGTGCCAGGGCTAAGATTTTGTCTTAATTCACGCTACGCGATAAAACGCGCCCGGAGAATTTGCGCTTTAACCAGCGTATGCGGGCGACCGCAAAGAGACCGGGGTGAGGCTTGGCGAACCCCGGTTCAGGAACAAACGATCGCCAGCCCATGAAATGGGCGACCGATCATTCGCACTCGGTTTTTTTGCGCTTCAAAGGTATCCCAATCTAAAGTAGAATCCTGACGCCACAAATTCTCCCGAGAAAGTATTCATATGGCTGAGATAAAAACCAAACCAACCGCTGCCAGCGTCGAAGATTTTCTTAACACGATTACGG
>JBDSEC010000197.1:0-6872 GCA_039920205.1 Pyrinomonadaceae bacterium | reverse complement strand
ATCTTAAGGAAGGCGTCACGGTCGAGGAAGAGGTTGACGAAGTTACCAGTCAGGCTCGCCTGGTGGTTAAAGATTCGACCGACGAAAAGAAACAGCCGCGCTTGGAAATTCGCATCGGTAATAAGGTGTTAAAGACCTACCAGATGCCGGTCCGGGCCAACTTGATGGTCGCCGATGGTGACGTCGTGGAACCGGGCGATGTTATCGCCAAGATCCCGCGTGAAACCACCAAGACCAAGGACATCACCGGCGGTCTGCCGCGCGTGGTGGAATTGTTCGAAGCGCGCAAGCCGGGTGAAACCGCCGTCATGTCGGAAATTGACGGTTCGGTCAAGTTCGGTCCGATCACTAAGGGCAAACGCAAGATCTTGGTCACCGGTATCGACGGGGAAGAGCGGGAGTATGATATTCCGCGTGGTACCCACATCAACGTGCAAGAAGGCGACCGCGTTCGCGCGGGCGAGGCGTTGATGGACGGCCCGTTGAACCCGCACGATATTTTGCGCGTGTTGGGTATGAACAAACTGCAAGAATACATCGTCAACGAAATTCAAGAGGTGTATCGCTTACAGGGCGTGAATATCAACGACAAGCATATCGAAGTGATCGTTCGCCAGATGCTGCGTTGGGTGAAGATCCGCGACGTGGGCGACACGGACTTCCTGCTCGACGAACAGGTGGACCGCTTCCGCTTCCGTGACGAGAACGAACGCGTCTCGGAAACGGACGGCACGTTGGCGGTGGCCGACGAACTGCTGCTTGGAATTACCAAGGCTTCGCTCTCGACCGATTCGTTCATCTCGGCGGCGTCGTTCCAAGAGACTACCCGGGTATTGACCGAGGCCGCCATTTCGGGCCGCATCGATTACCTGCGCGGGCTTAAGGAGAACGTCATCATGGGTCGGTTGATCCCGGCGGGTACCGGTATGGAATACTACCGTAACGTCAAGATCGAACGCGATGATACGGTGAGCAAGGAACCGGAAGACAACTACGACGATTACAATCCGATCATCGAGGGACTGCAAATACCCGTCCCGATGCCGATCCCGGAACCGGTCATCGTTGGGTTGGATGACGGGGACGATCTGGACGCCGAACTCGAGGCGGATGACGATTTGGACGATTTCGATATCTAGGATCGTTCGGTTGGTTAACTTCAAAAGCCCGTTGCCAGAAATGGTAGCGGGCTTTTGTGTTTTTAAGAAATTTAGCCGCGGATTTTTCACGGATCAGACGGATCTGAGGGTGGTTTGGATGTTGATTATTTGCCCCTACCTCTGTTTTCTCTGTTATCTCCGGTTAAGTTCTTAATTCGTCACCATCTTTCAATTGCGGTATCGATAACGTTCTTAGCCGGCCGGTTTATGGATGATTCAACTTACCGTGAGTGCGCCACTGCTCAGAGTTACGCCTTTCAGGCGTGATGACCGCTCCAAACGGACAGATTCCTTCCCACCGTTTTCACGTCTAAAGACGTTAATCTGAACAGTGGCGCGTTATTTGTAATTGGAGCGAATCGAATCTCGAAATCACGGCGGTTCGGCACGCGGTGGGAAAGAGTTACGACATTGACGTGAGTTTTCGTGACTAACTCGTTGATCTGAACGCCTTTATTAGAATTGGAGTGGGAATGATTTGAACCGCGGCAGGTCTGGAAATGACCGATAACAATTCACGAACGGGCAGATTACGGGATATAATAATCGTTTGTAAATAATGCAATTTGATCGATCAATTTCGTTTGCCCAGGTTCAGCGACAGCCTAATTCGCGGCGGATCGTCGCGCTCTCACTTCTATTTGTGTTTGCCGGACTGGTTTTGCTGTCGGCATGTAAGAGTCCCGACGCCACCGCTCAGAACCGTGGCGATGCCTCGAAAGATCCGCGCAAGGTTAAGACTGCGGCGGTCGAACAGATCCCGGTGGGCAAAACCGTACAGGTGACCGGTACGTTGCTGGCTTTCGATCAAGCCGTCATCAGCGCCAAGACGCCGGGCCGGCTGGCCTTGATAAATGTCGATCTCGGGTCGGTGGTGCAGAAGGGACAGGTTATCGCGCGGCTAGAAGATCGGGATTACAAGCTACGCGTTCAGCAGTCCGAATCCGCCTTGGCGCAATCGCGTGCACGTTTGGGATTGTCGTTGGACGGCAAGGATGACCGCGTTGATCCCACCAAGACATCGACGGTGCGGCAGGCGCAGGCCTCCCTGGATGAAGCCCAACAAACATTGGATCGCGCTTCGTCATTGTTGAGATCCGGTGTGATCGCGCGGGCCGAATACGACTCCGCAGTGGCCGCGCAAAAGGTTGCCAACGGTAAAGTGCAGGATGCGATCGAAGAGATCCGCAACCGCCAAGGGGTTTTGCAGCAGCGCCAGTCTGAACTGGAGATCGCCAAACAGGCATTGGCCGACACCGTGATCTACGCCGCGTTTTCGGGCCGGGTTGAAGAGAAGCGTGCTAGCTTGGGGGAATACTTAGCCGCGGGCGCGCCGATCGTCAGTCTGGTCCGGGTCGATCCGCTACGTTTTCGCGCCGAAGTGCCGGAACGTGATGCCGCTGCGATCCGCCAAGGGCAGAACGTGCGGGTGTCGATCGAGGGTGCGGTTGCCAACTATTCGGGCCGCATTACGCGTATTAGTCCGGCCATCTCGCAACAGAATCGCGTATTGGTGATCGAAGCCGATGTGGCGAACGACGGTTTGCTGCGGCCCGGTTCCTTCGCCCGGGGCGAGATCGTGACCGACGATTCACAGATGGCCGTGACGGTGCCGATGAATTCGCTAGTGGTATTTGCCGGTATCGAAAAAGTGATCGTGATCCAAAATGGCAAGGCGCAGGAAAAGCCAGTTACGACCGGACGTCGCGGTGACGGCTGGGTCGAGATCATTTCCGGCGTAGCCGTCGGTGACAAGGTTGTCGTCGATCCGGGGAATTTACAGACCGGGCAAGCCGTGACCGCCGAATAGGGGCTCTCCGCCCGGATCTGCTACGGGGCGGCGTTCGTTATGCAAAAGCTTGCTGAACTTTGTATCCGGCGTCCCGTCTTTGCCGCCATGCTGATCTTGGCCTTGGTCGTGGTCGGCACCGCCAGCTATTTCCGCCTCGGCGTAGACCGTTTCCCGTCGGTCGATCTTCCCACCGTCGCCGTCCGTACTTCACTTCCGGGCGCCTCGGCCGAAGAGGTCGAAACGCTGGTCTCTGACAAAGTCGAACAGTCGGTAAATACCATTGACGGGATCACCGAACTGCGTTCGATCTCGGGTCAGGGAACCTCGGTGGTGATCGCCACGTTCGATCTGAACCGTAACCTGGAATCCGCGGCGTCGGACGTTCGCGATAAGGTCGCTACCGTCATACGCCAACTTCCGCCCGATGCCCAGCCCCCCATCGTACAAAAATTCGATAACGATAGCGCGCCGATCCTTACCATTGCGCTTTCCAGTGATCGTTCAATTCGCGAACTTACCGAACTCGGTGACAAGACAGTGCGACCGCAGTTGGAGCGCGCCGGCGGCGTCGGCGAGGTCCGCGTGGTGGGCGGATTGGACCGCGCCATCAATGTTTGGATCGACGCCGAGCGGTTGGCGGCCTATCAGATCCCTATCACCGATGTGCGCAACGCCCTGATCCGGCAGAATGCCGACACGCCGGGCGGAAATGTCGATGCCGGTCAGCGTGAATTGACCCTGCGCACGATGGGCCGCATGACCGATCCGCGGCAATTCAATGACCTGGTCATTAGTCAAATAAACGGATCGCCGATCCGTCTTAAAGACGTCGGCGCGGTCGAAGACGGCACCAAGGAACAACGATCCCTGGCGCGCCTTAACGGCGTCCCGACGGTAACCCTCGAGGTCCGGCGGCAATCGGGCGCCAACACGATCGAGGTCATTAACAACGTCAAGAAGGAACTTGCGAAGGTTAGCGGGCAGATGCCTTCAGACGTTAAGTTAGAGATCATTCGCGACCAGTCGCGCTACATCGAAACCGCGCTGCACGAGATCAACACTCACTTGGTATTGGGCAGCATATTGGCCTGCCTGGTGGTCTTGTTTTTCATGCGTTCGTGGCGGGCGACCGTCATCGCCGGCGTCGCGATCCCGGCGTCGGTGATCTCGGCTTTTGGCATGATGCAGGCGCTCCACTTTACGCTGAACAGCGTGACCATGTTGGCCTTGGTGTTGATGGTCGGTATCGTGATCGACGACGCCATCGTGGTGCTGGAAAATATTTTCCGCTTTATCGAAGAGAAGCGATTGACGCCGCGCGAAGCCGCAAAAGCCGCGACCAAGGATATCGGTTTGGCCGTGTTGGCCACGACGCTTTCGCTGGTGGTTATCTTCCTGCCGGTGTCGTTCATGTCATCGATCTCTGGACGGTTCCTCTATCAATTCGGCATCACGGCGGCGGTGGCGATCTTGGTCTCGTTACTGGTGTCGTTCACCCTGACGCCCATGATGAGCGCGCGGATACTGAAGGTCCATCATAAAGACAAAACGGACGGCGACGAAGCGCCGAACCAGGGCGAATTATCGGCGCACGAAGCCCACGCCTCCAGGCATTCGGCCTCGCGCCGCGGCTTCTATTCTTATCTTGACCGCGCTTATACGTGGATGTTGACCAAAGCGCTGAATCACCGCATTGCCGTTTCGATCTTAGCCCTGATCGTGATCGCGTCCAGTATTCCGCTCTACCGCTCGGTCAAGCAGGAATTCATCCCCAGCAATGTGGATGAAGCCGAATTCGAATTGAACGTGAACGGCCCCGAGGGCACCAGCCTGGCGGTAATGAACGAAGCGATGAAGGCGATCGACGCAGAGGTGCGGGCTACGCCGGGTGTGCGGCTGGTACTTTCGTCCGCGGGTGGTTCGTTCCTGGGTGGGGTCAATCAGGGGGGCGCATATATCCGTATCGCCCCGCACGAAGAACGCACGTTTTCGATCAGCCGCTTATTGCGCGAGACGATCCATCTTCGTCCGTGGAATGCGTTCCGTGGCAATTATTCGCAACAGGATGTGATGCAGGAGGTGCGCAAACGCCTGCGAAAGTACGCACCCATGCGCATCGGTGTGCGCAATGCGCAATCGTTCAATTTCGGCCCCGGTGGTAATTTCGATATCGATTTCGCCATCCGTGGACCAAACCTTAACGAGCTTTACAAGTATGCCGAAGCGCTGCGCGTCAAATCGACCCAGTTGGGCGGCATCACCGATGCCGATACCACGCTGAAGTTGGACAAACCTGAATTGCGCGTGCGGATCGATCGCGAGCGCGCGGCCGATCTGGGCGTGGACACGACCGACATTTCCAGCTCTTTGCGATTGTTGGTCGGTGGCGATGATCAGGTTACGCGGTTTCGGGACGCGTCAACCGGCGAGGATTACGACGTCCAATTGCGCTTGACCGAACGCGATCGCGGCGACGCGGCCACCATCAGCCGTTTGTTGGTGCCCGCGGCGGGCGGCGGTACTTCCCCGAACGTTAGCCTTTCCGGGGATAAATCGACTGGCACCAAGAATGGATTGGTGCGGTTGGACAACTTGGTCAAGATCACAGAAGAAACCTCTCCGTCGCGCGTAGATCGTTTGGACCGGCAACGGCAGGTGTCCTTGCGTGCTTCGGTCGCGCCCGGATTTGCCCTGGCCGATCGGCTGGAAGCGCTGCGCAATGCCTCGAAAGAGTTGAATATGCCGGCGACCTACAGCTATACCATTGCGGGCAAGGGTAGGGAACTGGAACGTACCTTCGTCGAATTCATTTTTGCGTTCATGCTGTCGATCATCTTCATGTATATGATCCTCGCGTCGCAATTTGAAAGCGTGATCCATCCGGTCACGATCTTGCTTAGTTTGCCCCTGGCCGTACCGTTCGCCTTGCTTTCGCAATGGTTGACCGGCAATACGCTAAATCTCTATTCGGCATTGGGAATTTTGGTGCTGTTCGGGGTGGTGAAGAAAAATTCCATTCTGCAAGTGGACCACATGAACAGTTTGCGCGCGCAGGGGCTCGAACGTTACGATGCGATCATCCAAGGGTGCCGCGATCGATTGCGGCCGATCTTGATGACGACCTTGGCCTTAGTCGCCGCCATGTTGCCGCTAGCCTTGGGAACCGGTCCGGGTTCTGAAGAACGGCGCTCGATCGCGGTGGTGGTGATCGGCGGTCAGTCGCTTTCCCTATTGTTGACTTTGCTGGTTACGCCCACCGCCTATTCGATCTTCGACGATCTTGCGGCCACCTCATTGCTGCGCGCACCCGCGCGGATGTTCGGGCATGCGCGATCCGGATTGGTGACCGCCTTCAGCTCCGCGTTTACCCGCAAGAAAACGAACGACGAACCGAGTTCTGACGACGATCACAAGGATTCCGGAAACCTTCCCGTGCCTCCGCACGAGGCGGAGAGCGGAGACTGAACGACGGTAGCGGGCGGTCAATTGCCGGTATTCGGCAGCTGTTTGGGTTGTTGCTCGCTTTAATTGACCACCAAGATGGCTGCCAGTTTTTTTAGCCACGAATGGATTTGAGAATTCAACTTTCATAAGGCGCAGACGGATCTCTGCCGACAACTGGCTACCTCCTCATGCGATCGTTCGTCCGTACGGCGAGGGTGGATTCACCGTTTCGCCGAGTTCGTGGGCCGCGCGATAGGGGAAGTAGGGCTTGCGCAGGGATTGACGCGCGATCATGCCTCCGCGCATCGCGCAGTTTGTTGATCAAGAGCTTTGGAAACACGTCGAAACTTCGTGCGTGAACGGTATCAAATGGCTCTCTACGGGATGCCGTATCCACCTGAAAGGTGGAACGCGCGGCCGTTTCGCGCGTTCAATAATCGACGGGCACCTTTGCGTCGAAGGCCAGCATCTGTCAA
>JBDSEC010000196.1:0-4811 GCA_039920205.1 Pyrinomonadaceae bacterium | reverse complement strand
AATACCGGGATGGTGTTCTTTTTCTCGACTATCCCCTGAACAAATCCCAGTTCCCGTTGCAAAACGCTCTGTTTAATGGTGAATTCCATTCGGCTAGGCTCCTCGGTCCAACCTGTCTGAAAAGGACAGGCGGTCTAAAATAGCTGGTGCACGCGTTGCGGCGGTGCATCGGTAATAAAGTGAAAGCGTATGATAATAAACAAAATTTGGGATTGCTGCTAGGGGTGCGCCCGCGCGAATCCAGTTGTATAATCGGGCCGCGCCTGTCGCTCGCGTTGGTTCGAGCGAAAACCACCGAAATTTATCGGATATTTTCCTTCATGAGCATCTCCTTTGCGAATCAAGTTGCGGTCAAGCCGGACACGCTGATCAACGTGATCAGCGGTGAATCGGTGTTGCTTAACCTTTCCAGCGATAGCTATTTCGGCTTGGACGAGGTCGGTACCGATATGTGGCGGCATTTGACCGCCGAAGCGTCGATCGAAGCGGCCTATGAAAAGTTGCTGGCGGAATACGAGGTGGATGCGCAACAACTGCGGATCGACCTCGCCGCATTCGTGGAAAAGCTGGTAGACAATAAATTGGTCGAGCTACGCGCTTGAGTTATGGATTGGATCGCGAAATTTCGGGGGCTTTCATCGTCACAGCGCGGACTGGTGATCACCAGCGCCGCTTTGCTGATCGTCGTCCGCGCGGGATTGCGGATCTTTCCTTATCAGAAAGTGCACGACCGGTTGGATCGCCTGGCACGGCGCGGCTCCGTCCCGAGCGTTGATCCGGATCCGACCGCGGATATTGCCACCGCCGACAACATAGCCTGGGCCGTGACCAGCGCCGCCGCGCGCATGCCCGGCACTACCTGTTTGCCTCGCGCTTTGGTGGGACGCTATCTTTTGCTGCGTGCCGGGTGTCCCGCCATCATTCGCTTCGGCGCCAACAAAGCAACTGATGGAGCTTTCGCCGCGCATGCCTGGTTGGAAAGCCGCGACCGCGTTCTGCTCGGGGGCGAGACCAGGTTGGATTACACACCGCTAACGGCCTGGCCCACGGATGCGGCATGAGCGCGTTTGCCGGGATCTTCTATCTGGATGACCGTCCGGTCGAACCTACCGTGATCGATGCGATGCTGCGCCCGTTGGAACGACGCGGCCCTGATGGCTTTCAGGTCTGGACCGATGGTGCGACCGGATTAGGTCACGCGCAACTTCACACCACGCCGGAATCACGTCACGAAAAACAACCCTATCTGATCGAGAACGGCCGCTGGGCGATCGTGGCGGACCTTCGCCTGGACAATCGGGTGGAACTACTAGCTCAGTTGGGCGGCGATCCACTATCGAGCGATGCGGAGGTGGTCCTGAACGGATATCTAAGATGGGGAGAAGCTTGTGCAGAGCACTTGCTCGGCGATTTCGCCTTCGTCATATGGGATCGCGAGGCCCGCACCATCTTTGGTGCGCGCGATCATCTGGGCATAAAGCCATTCTATTATCACCGTCAGGCCGATCGGATGTTTGTTTTTGGTTCGGACCCGGCCGCGCTTTTGGCGGCGCCAGGCGTTCCCAAATTGGTCAACGAATCGCGGATCGCCGATTACTTGGTGACGGTGCTTGAGGGTAGTGATAAAACCGGTACTTTCTACCGCGACATCTTCCGTCTGCCCCCGGCCCACATCATCGCGGTTTCACCTGCGGGTTCGCGGATCTGCCCTTATTGGTCGCTAGACCCAACCCGTGAATTATACCTGGCCAGCCCAAACGAATACGCCGAAGCGTTTCTCGAGGTGTTTACCGAGGCGGTGCGCTGTCGGACCCGTTCGGCCGGCAAGGTTGGGGCCATGTTGAGCGGCGGGCTGGACTCCGCGGCCGTGGTTGGCGTTGCCCGGTCCCTCGCTGTCCGGGGAAATGCGGCGCCGTTGCGGACCTACTCCTGTTTGCCACGCGACGCTTCCGACGGCTGCGAAACCCCCTTCGTCAACGAGATGCTGGCGGCCGGTGGTGTTGACGCGGAAATTATCTACGATGACGTAGTTGAGCACTGGGGCGACTTGGTCGAGGAACATATCAATACGGCCGGGGACCTGTACGACTTTGCTGATATTCCGTTGATCTGTTATTACGCGGCCCGGCGCGACGGTGTTCAGGTCATGTTGGACGGCGTTGATGGAGATGTGGTGGCCGCCGCCAACGCCGTGTATCTGACTGAATTGTTGAGGACTCGCGGCCCGCGCGAGTTTCTTAGATCGACAAACAAGTATGCCCAATATTATGGATTTTCGCGCCGCCAGACCGCAGGCTTGGTTTGGAATCAGGGGGTAAAGGCGATTGTTAGATCCCGGTGGCACCTAAGCAAATTGGCGCGTTGGGCTAACCGGGATAACGGCCGCTGGGATGGCGGGCCAATTCTTTGGGACGACGAGATGGTACGCGACTCTTTGATCGACCACGATTTCGCCGATCGGATCGGTCTGGCGGAAAAGATGATGACCGTGGTCGGTGACACCCAGTGGGGCGAACGGAATTTTCGCGAAAACGACGCGGTGACCTTGAACGCCCCGATCATCACCGCGGCCTTGGAAAGGTATGATCGAGCGGCCGCGAGCCAATCGATCGAAGCCCGGCATCCGTTCTTTGACAAGCGGGTGGTGGAATTCTGCTTGGCTCTGCCACTCGAACAAAAGCAATCAGGCGGTTGGGCGAAGTCGATCGTGCGGCGGGCGACCGAGGGTCTGATCCCCGATTCGATCCGTTGGCGTCGGTATAGCATGACCAATCTGAACCAACGATTTTTTGTTAAATTGATGGGGCCTCACCGTGCGCAAATGGCTGAGAAGGTGGAGACGGGCTTGAAAGAAATCTCCGGTTATGTTAATCATGCTATCGTAAGCGAGTTCTTAACCGATGGTTCGGCGGCTGCCACCCAGCCGGAACCGCTGTGGAAGCTTTACCAGGCCCTGAGATTGTTAACCTGGCTGCGGCGCACGTGACCCGAGGGTGTCAATGCGCAGTTCGTGGCGTATCACCGGTTTTGATTGTAAGTTCCGGGTACGCTTAGCGTTGCAACCTTGACTATGCATTTGCGGTTCGATCGGATCGAACCCCAGTCGAGATGGAACTTTAGAGGAGCAAATTCAGTGAGTCCCGAGAAAACCAACCTCCCGTCCGAGGACGCGAAGAACGAGAACGCCGAGTCCACCCCCAAAAAGGCTTATCGTGGTCCGGTTCTAAGTATTTACGGTCGTATCGAACGCAAAACCGGTGGCGGTTCCGGCATGGCTAAGGAAAGCTTTGCCATGGAAACATTTCGCTTTCCCTGAGTTGCCTGGCTTTTATCTTGCATTGTGTGCAAGCCAGGAGGTTTGCTGATTTTAGGTCAGGTGGGCGGTTAAGTGTTCTTAACCGCCCACATTTTTCTTGGAAGCGACCGGTATCCATCGTGAATTCCGGCCCTGATAATAGGTTGATGAGTTTCCGTCGATGCCGCCCTTTCCCGCGGCATTTAGGTCGAAGAATCAGTTACCGGAATGCATTATCGCCTTTGTGATTATGTTATCGATAGTGAACTGCCGCTGGCAGAGCTGAATTCCGCCACCGCTCCCGGTCGCGAAACCATTACGCTGCGGCGCGGCCCGGCAGTGACCCCCAACCAGTCCGATCACGAATGGTTCCACGAATGGCGTTATCCGGACGGCGAGCTTTGGACTTCGTTCGCGTACACGCCCGGGGGCTACGTCTGCCGATTTGCGGACATCGCTGATTTCCATTTAAACGACACGGGGAACACGATCGTTTGCCGACCGGTGGCCGGGATTCCCGATGGCACATTGAGCCACATCTTTCTTAACCAGGTGATGCCGATCGTTTTTAGCGCGACCGGGGACCGGCTGATATTGCATTCAAGTGCGGTAGCGATCGGCGGCCAAGTTATTGGATTCTTGGGCCCGACCGGGCAGGGCAAATCTACCTTGGCTGGTTCGTTTTGTGGGGCCGGCTTTCCGCTCTTGACCGATGATTTTCTGGTACTAGAGGACGCGGGCGGAGGAGTGCAGGCGGTGCCAACCTTTGGGGGATTGCGATTGTGGGATGATGTGATTTCAGCCGTTGCCGAAACGGCGATCAACGCGCCGGACGTGGCCCACTATACCGACAAGAAGCGGATCTGTCTGGGTGAATACGATCTGCCGTTTTGTAACGAGCCACTCCCGATGAAGCGATTTTACTTATTAGAAGATGATGATTCGGCCGCAGGATCCGACGTCATGTTCAGGCGGGTGAGTGCTCGTGAGGCGGTAATGGAATTTACGCGCTACTCGTTCTATCTTGACCTGTCGGCCGGCGCGGTTCGCCAAACGGAGTTTGAAAGAGTGGGGCAATTGGCGGCCGCGGTCCCGGTCTACCGGTTAAGCTATCCCCGCGATCTGCGGCAACTAGAAACGGTTCGCGAAAAGATCTTGCGCCATCTTGATGGCGAGGCAGTTTCGAACTAGTTCGGATGTACGACATCTACTCATTTAATGGATTCATTGCTGATCAGGTGCGCACTGATGCATACGTCGCGGCACTGCGCGAATCGGTTACTCCTGGCGGCACGGTGCTCGACCTGGGAGCGGGAACCGGGTTTTTCGCTATCCTAGCGTGCAAGTTGGGAGCACGGAAAGCTTACGCGATCGAATACAACGATGCTCTGCAACTAGGTCCCGAAATGGCGCAGTTGAACGGCTGTGCGGACCGCATCGAGTTCATTCACGATATATCCACGCGAGTAACCTTGCCGGAACCGGTTGATGTTATCGTGTGTGATCTGCGCGGTAC
>JBDSEC010000195.1:0-10157 GCA_039920205.1 Pyrinomonadaceae bacterium | reverse complement strand
TCAACCTCAACGTAAGTGCATTTCTGGCCCGGAAGCCGTTTGGCGATCTCATTCGCCAGACCGCGGCCGATAGTGGTTTTCCCAGTTCCCGGTGGGCCCGTCAAGAGAACCAATCCGTGCATTGGCGCCACTTCAAAGGAAAGTTTTTGCCGGACAATAAGAGAGAGGAGCGCCTGAGCAAGCAGTCGATCATGAACGCCATCAGGCAGCTTAATTGATCGCCATGCCGGCGCGAATGTATCGTCGGGCAGATGACACAGCCTGGCTATACCGTCTGGATTATCATTTTTAGACTTCATTCACTCCGGCCTCCCAACAATCGGCAAATCATCAACAAATGTGTTGAAATTGAACTACAGAAGCGTATAATACAAAGAAGATAGCCCGGCGTCAACAGTTAGAGGATATTCCTATCCGCAAATAGTAAATTACAACGGGGAGGGTCAATGAATTTATTTGACTACGTAGCGCAACAGATCCGCGCGCTGCGCCAGAGCTACAACTCAGGTGAGGGACTTTCACAGGAGGTTCTTGCAGCCAAGATTGGGGTGGCCTCGAACACAATATCAAGATGGGAAACCGGAACGTACCATCCGGACTTAGGAGATCTGGAAAAACTGGCGCGATTTTTTGGGCAGTCCATACTTTGCTTTTTACCTCCTGAGGAAATATCGGTCGACGACAATACTGTTGCTTTGTTGCGTACTGCAAAGGGCCTACTTCCAGAGGATCTTGAGGAAGTTCAAAAGTACGCAGAGTTTAGGCGCGCACGTGCGCTTTACAAAAACCGCAGCAGACCACAAGCGGGACGTAAGGCGGCTAAAATTCTCGGGTGAACAGAATTCAATATTATGAGGAGCTAAAGTCGCTTGCGCGACAAGTTCGAGGTGAGCGAGGGCTCGATTCACCTCGTGTACTTCGCTCCGATATGCGGCGAATTTATAAGTTTTACGGGATTCAGATCGATCTCTGGCCCTATCGATTGAAGAATCTGCGCGGCGCCATAATGATGGACTCCTTGGGGGCTTCCATAATGTTGGCCAAAAGCCTACCAACCGATCCGCTGATTTTCACGATGGCCCACGAGTTGAAACATTTTCTAACCGATAAGGAACTAGCATCAACGTATTGTCATACCGAGAATATGGGCGATCCGATTGAAATCGGTGCCGAAATTTTCGCCGCGGAGTTGATCTTTCCGGAGCAAGATTTCAGTGCGGGTTTGAAGAACTACGGAGTAAAGAAAGGCGAATGTACTCCGGAAGATATTGTCCGGCTCAAACACGAGACGAAGACTACGTTGAGCTATCAGGGGTTGTGTAAGCATGCAGAACGCCTGAGATTTGCGGATAAAGAAGTGTTCGATAACGTTAAATTCGTAAAGCTCGAGGAGAAAATGTACGGCGTCCCCATATATAAGCAAGATTGGTTCAAAAAGCGCCGAGGTAGATAACATTCTTTTGAGACTCTATTTCCGCTTTCACTCACGATACCCGCTCTAGCTTGATATTGTTTGACGTTTAAAACGATCTGGTAGTGATGGCTCCTCCCGACAGATCGTCTATGGCTGCACGACTTTTTCGCTCACCAAATCAATCCCGGCGCTCGACTCATATTCTTTTTTCTTTATGCGAACGGTTCCAACTCGCGCAGGTAGCGACCGGTCAGCTCTTGTTGCCGCTGAGTGACGGTCCATTTGTCCTCTTCGCGAGCGATGATCAGGCTTTCGACCGGTCCAAACTGCTTACGTAGCTCAACCATATCGATAACCCACGCTTCTGTCTTGCCGGGCGACGGTCGGACGGCCCGGCCTACCATTTGGTAGTAGAGGGCGAGGCTGCAGGTCGGCCGCGCCAGTACAACGGTATCTAGCGCGGGGTGATCGAAACCGACGCTGAGGACCTTGACGTTGATTACGACGTCGATCACCCCCGCCTTGAATTGCGTCAGGATCCGCGCGCGTTCTTTCTCCGGAGTCTTGTCGGTGACGACGGCCGCGCCGAGTATCTTTTCGGCAACGTAGTTCGCTTCACTTTGGAAGCGGGTGAAGGCCAGAATGCTTTTGCGGCCGGCCGCGCGAGCTCGTTCGATCACGCGGACAATCTGGTCGGGAAAGTTCAGCTCGCGGAAATGTCGCTGTACCGACTCGTCGGTGTAATCGCCGCCGGTTGAGTTGAGCTGCAGGTTCTTTCGATCGAAACCGGGAACCTGCTTATAGACCAGCGGTGCGAGATAGCCCTGGCTGAACAATTCGAAGTTTTGCGTGACGTGCAGCACATGCCCGAAGGTGCGCGGGCGCGTGTGGGTCATAAACCGGACGATTGGACCGCCCATGGCTGAACTAGCCAAGCGATACGGCGTGGCGGTTAGGCCAAGCACGATCTTGTCTGCCGGCAGGTCCGCAAAGAAGGAGGTGTACTGACCGCCCTTCGGGTTGATCAAGTGCGCCTCGTCCACCAGCAGGAGTTTGCATTTTTCAAATAGGTCGGCGCGTTTGACCACGCTCCCGATCGTGGCGAGGGTAATATCGCTGACCCGGCGCGATCGCATCGAGGCGGAAAAGACACCCGGGAAGTATCCGTATGAAACCAGCTTGTCTAGGTTCTGCTGCAGAATCTCTTTTGACGGCTGGAATACCAACGGATACATATCCGCTAAGCGATGGACGACCTCGGCGATCACCAACGACTTGCCGCTGCCGGTCGGCTCGATCAACAGACCATTGTCTTTGACCTTGCCCTTCCCTTTTCGTTTGGCGGTGGCAAACTCGACCGCGGCCTCCACGGCCGCGGTCTGGTAGGGGCGTAATGTAAAGGTTGAGGCCACGTTATCTCCGCACGGCACGAGAGCCGCGCTGGTTAAAGCACTGGTCACAAAGGCCGCTTTCGGGCTGTACGCAGTGATTGGAACAAAGCAGGGTGTTGCAGCCGTCGCAGATGATCCATTGGCGATCAGGGGCGACTTCGACAATGATCATCGGGACCTCCCCGAGCAGCTCGCCCAAGCCATTTCTGACGGCCACGGTGGACGTCAGATCATGTTGCGCGCCGCAGCGCTCGCACCTATCCATTGGTTTCCGCCTTGGCTTTAGCGAGCGCGTCCTCGGCGGCACAAAATACACACGATCCACAGCGGCCGCTGCCTGGTTCGGATTCACCCTCAATACAACGGTCCTGATCGATGCATTCCATCATCCAATTCACGACTTCTACGAGGTCGATAACGAGAGCTGACTTAACCGGTGGTTGTTTTGATTTCGTGGTTTTCTTCATGTCCTTCTCCTTCGTGATTTATCGCTTTCGATACGGGCACGTTCCCCTGTCTCACGCGGGATAGACAACAGTTAATTTGGGTTCAACCCGAGTTATTTCGGCAGGATCTCAGCACCATTTTCCTGCTCGCGCTCAGGCTGTCGAATGCCAACCAGGAACACCAAACGAATGGCGGAGTACCCATCGTTTTGAATTTGGTGCGTGACGCCGACTACCTTGAAATGGCGATCGACAGCCACCACGATCACGCGATCATCAATGTCCAGATCGCGCGAGTAATTGACCTGATACCCGAGCCCGCCCGGCGTCACTGGCAGTTCGTTGGACACGAGATAGGTCGTCACTGCGGGCGTGGCCAGCGGCGGTACGGGGCCGCGATCCTGCGCGGAGGCGTGGCGCTGATCGAGCACTGACATCCAATTCAACAAACCGATAAGGACTAGCGCCCACATGACGATTGCGATTTTGTTTCTCATAAGATCCTTTCACCGGCAGTGCCGGTCGTTTGGCGAACATAGGGATAGGCAGAGGTACCGGACTCGCGTCACCACCTCTGCCCAAAAAATTAGTTAAGCTGCTCGGTACCCGCGACCTTGCTCGCTGGTCTTGATCAACGCGCCCACCTCTTGGATCTCGGCCGGGCGCAAGTCGTCAAAATCGAAGTCGGGCGTGGACAATAGGACCTCAGCGCGGCTCGTGTCCGGCCGATCCACATCGGCGACGACAAGACGCCCGCGGTTGTCCGGATCCCGTAGCTTGTAAAGCCGCGCGTTCGGCCGAAGAAAAGTTATGTCAACAATTTTGTAAGCCATGCTCTCTCCTAGTTGTTGCCGGCGGTGGCCTCGTGTTCCATCATCAAACCGAGGCGTTTGGACTGGCGGTCCAGATCGATCGGGGTGACGGTGGTTCCATCCGTCTCGAACCACACCCGCATTTGCGTTTTGGCGGTGCCGCCGTCGACCCGTTTCACCCAGGTTTGGATAACCAAAGAGAACCGGCCCGCGACGCCGGCGGGCGGCATATGTGGCTTATAAGCGCGGGTCAGGTCCGGATCGCCCTCGGTAAGCATCTGCGCGGTGTTGAGCAACATCAGCCGTACTGAATCTTCGAATTGGGCGCGCCGCGGCCGACCCTGTGCTAGATTGACCGCGGCGCCCAGCAAGTTGAGTTCTTCGCTCAAGCTGTCACCTCCGCCTGGGCGTTCTCGCGCGCGCGCTGTCCGGCCGAAAAGCCAACTCGGTAGACCCGTTTCAAGGGTTCGTCATAGGCGGGTGGTGGTTGTGCTTCGGCTCCTGTTTCGCCGTCGAACATTCCCAGGTCAAAGGCCTCGCGCTCTTTGCCCTGCAGAAAATGAAAATGCTCACAGCCCGGTGGACATTCGGCCGGCGGGGGCACCTCCACGGCCGGTCGTGACTCGCGATGAACGTCCGCCATGCATGGGTCGGGACAGCTACACATGGCGGCGTTGATAATTAGCTGAGCTTCGAGATCGGGTTGTGCGCCCTCATTGCCAGCAGGCGTTTTTGCAACCGCCGGACCTGCTTCCATCGGTTCCCCGCCCGGGTTGGCGAGATCCGCCCACGCGTCGAGAAAAAGCTGGAGATGCGGCTTGGTCTTGCACTCCTCGACCAACCAACTGGCGACGACCGTCTGCTCGGCGGCAACCTCTTCCGGGGACAGCAGGCCGTTGACCAGCACGCATTGGAGCCACAGCAGGTAGGTGGTCAGGGCGTCACACTCGTTGTAGTTCACGATCTCGCGCCGGCGTCCGTCGGTCCACATCTGCGCCACCGAGGCGCCGTCGCCGCCGACCTTGGCTGGGATAGCGCAGGCCTTGGCGATCTGCTCGAGCTTTGGTTTGGCGTTACCGAAGAAGCCGCCGACCACTTCCATCAGGTCGATGTTTCCCTCGTTAACCTTACTGAAGTAATCTGGCTGCGGATCCCACGGCTTCTCAGGGCGCCAACAAAACTTGGATAGCGGAATCCCGTGCACGATCGATCGCTGATATAGGGTGGGTAGATCGAAACCATGTGACGCAAAGCCGACCAATTGCGGCTGCTGATCACCCACCGCGCTGAGGAACCGGCGCAGGATCTTCGCCTCGTCAAAATCATCGTCTTCCGGGATCGAGAACAGGCGCTGTTTGACTTCCCCATTTGGCCCGATCGAGCGCAACACGGCCGCGATCGAGACCACGCGAGTCATCACGCCTTTAAGCATGGGAGTCCGGTTGGCTTCGGTCGCGCCTGCAGCGGCGTACATCGCCTTTAGCACTTCATCGTCGGGCACATCGGCCCCGAGCCCCAGGACGCGCCGGCCGGTGTCGAGACAAGGGACCCACTCCGCGTCAAAGATCCACACATTTTTCCAAATGTTTCTAATGTTGTTCACGCGACTCCTCCGTAATTGGTTGATAGGCGTCGGCCGGAAACGAAACCGGCCGGCAGATATCGGCGATCACATTGAACAGGTCATCTTGTCCGCAAGAGGGCAGATGCTCTGGATCGTTACCACCGGCGATCGCCGATGCGCCGCAGGCCGGGCAAAAGACGACCGTTCGTCCGTAGGTTTCAAATTCGAGCCGCGTTCGTAGCGGGCTCCGCTCTGTGTTCGCGATCATGTTCGATCCTCCGCGTCTGGCGCTCTTCGCGCTGGCGTATGGCTTCTTTAAGTTCAAGCCGAAAGACCCAGTCGCAATAGGCGGTTGATAGCCAGTCCAAGAATTCAAGTAGTGCGTCTCGTAGGTGCCTCATGCGGCCACCCGGCGTGGCGCTATTCGTATCCGGATGAAGCCTTCTTCCCGCAAGACCAATTCGATCCGTCCACCGCGGGCGATGAGGTCCGCATCACGTGCAGCCTGTTGCGCGCGACGCTCGGCCACGGCTGCGAGGTGCGCTTGGAATTGCTCTTCGGCCCGATATTCTTCGTCCTCTGCCTGCTGGGCCGCGTTGTCGGTCTCGCTTTGAACCTGATAATCGTGTTCGGACATAACTCTCCTGAAGGCGGGCCGCGCGTAGCGAACGCGGCCCGCGAAATGGTTTAACGGATACGAATGTGCTCGCCGCGTTCGCCAAGCGTGATACCGGGGATCTCAATGCCGTCCTGCAGGGCGTGGTAAACCGCGTCGGTATCCAAGGTCGGCACTTGCTTCACAAACTGCGCCGGTACTTTGGCGAGGTCGTAACCATCGGCAAACTCCATCGGGAACTTTCCACCGTTGGACTGACGGCCGAAGATGAAACTCTTGGTTTTGATCTTGGTCAGGTTGGACAACTTGAAGTGATCGACCAGGCGCGTCATCAACCGCTTGCGCTTGTTCTCTTCGGTCTGCGCTCGCTGAGCCAGCCGCGCGGCCTCGGCCTTGTACGCCTCGTGCCGGACCTTCAATTCCTTGATGTACCAGCCGTAGCCTTCCAGCTTGGCCTCGCGCTCATTTTCGAGCTCCTCGAACCACGCGGTGACCTGCGCTTCAACTTCCGGGTCAGTGATGTCGCCGTCGCACTCGAACATCAACTCGTCCAAGATCGCCAGGTCATCCGAGATATCGAATAGCGATCGTCTGGGTGGCGCCACCGTCGAGGTGGTCGTTTGCATTTCTAAAGTCATTTGGATTTCTGCTCCTTTTCGGTCCGTTTAATTTCGGCGGCGATCGCTGCCCAAACCTTGTCGCGGTCAACCTTGCCGCCGACCTGTCCGGCGAGGCGGTGTTGCGGCGCTCGCTGCTGTACGTATTGCCCTCTTCTCATCGGTCTCATCCTTTGTTTGTGTGGTCCCGCCTTGCTATGGTCTTAATATAGACGCTTCGCTATATTAAGTCAACAGTTATCCCGGCTGTCAGTGCATATTATTTCGGGTGACAAAAACACACTGATTTAGGCCGTAAGGCCGCGGTGGACGAGTACCGCGGCTTTACGGGAATGGACCTAGGCTGTTGCTTTAGCTGCCTTGGATTGTTTTGCTAGTGCGGCCTGTCGCTTCACCTGCGCGGGCGAGCACCAGACTTCCGGTTTGGGCGAGTCGCGCTTGCCGGCGTCGAGATCGGCCAGGTACCGCTCGGCATCCCAGCGGTGTTTCTTGGGTACGATCGCGAGACGTTCCTTGGCATCGAGCATCTGATAGTCGATCTCATACTCTTTTGCGAGCTCTATGACGTCGCCTTGATCGACATAGTTATTGCCGTATTGGTTCTCACCCCAATGTCCTACGGACGACAAGATCAGGATCTGCATTTTTTGCGCTTTCGTTAGATTGGCTGGCACCCGCCCGTACTTCACATCGAAAAGCAACATCGCAAGCACCTGGCTGGTGTGACTTTCTACTCGATCCCAGAAGCGGCGCAAGATCCGCTCCGCCCACAATTCGCCAACGGCCCCGGCGTAACGGTCCCAATCTTCATCCTTGAACTTGTCCGCCAACTGATAGAACACATGCCGGCGAACCGCCTCGTTAACTTTAATGTCGTTGATCTCTTGCTTGCGTCGGCCAAACACTTCGGGATCTTTCTTTCCAGAATTACCGCTCGACCCCGACGACGAGTTGCCCCAATGCACCTTGCATGTTCGATCGCGACAGATAAAGCCGGTCTTGCCAACCTGCCCCTCATCACCGTAGACCGCGGTTTCTGTCGAGGTGCAAGCCGTCGCGTTGCGAGCCGTACGGTAGTCATCTCGACCAACTTCCCCTTTTTCCTTATCCGGTTTGGCGTTCCATTCGGTTAGGACCACCGGCGCCACATAGGTGTCAGGCTTCCCTTTCTTCATCGCGCTAGTAGTGACCTTCGCACGGGTGAGCTGAATCATCGCTGCGGCTTTACCGCTATAGCAAACAGGGTTGGTGCAGGTATCCGCATCTTTGATATCGGCAAACAATACCGGGTTGTAACCGGACCGCTGCGGACACTCGATGCACGTCAACCCGTCTTCTCGGAGCTTTGGATCGTCCAGCTTGAAGGGTGCTTGCTTAAGGTTGAGCAAGATCTCTTGGTTGATCCGGCTCACCAGATGAGCAACCGTCAACGGACGCTCCTTATTCGGCTCGTTGCGCTGCTTCTTATAGTTCCAGTCACCGCGATAGCACAGACCCAACGCCGGAAGCTGGACGGCGGGATCGAGTCTCGCGATCTCTAAAGCATGGCCCAGTGAGATCAAACCCTTCCAGAAATCCTCTTTGGCCTCATCAACGAGCGTGTTCAAGCGCAACCGCCGATGAACGTACTCTTCACTCTTAACGACGCGGCGGGCCAGCTCCACGATCGTCAAACCCGGGACCGCGTTCAGCAAGTACTGATAGCCGATCGCCTCATCCAGCGGGTGCACGTCCGCGCGGTGGAGGTTCTCGTGGATCTGAATATCGAGGACCTCTTCATCGGTCAACTGGCGGACGATCGCGGGGATCTCGTCAAGGCCAGCGGCCTTAGACGCACGCCAACGGCGTTCGCCGGCCACGAGTTCGTAGCGAGCGGGCTCCCGGATGAATTCTTTACCCTCAACCCGGACAATGATCGGCTCGAGCACTCCCTTTTCGCGGATGCTCTCCGTTAGATCCTCAAGTTGTGCTTCGTCCAGATACTTGCGCGGGTTGGTCGGCGACTGCATGATCGATGCCAGAGCCAAGTAACTCACCGCATAGGCCGGTCCGATTACTGGAGCCGCCTTCGGCTTCGATCGTTTTGCCGGCGGCTTGTCGGCCACGGCCACCTGTTTTGCTTTGTTCGTTGAACCTTTCGGTCTTCCCATTACTAATCCTCCATTCCAAACAACAGGCCTTGTTGGCCTGCTCGGTTAATTGTTAGGTCCGCTGGCCTTAGCCGGGCGGGTTCGATCGCCACCGGGACATCCGGAGGCGGTGATATCAATTTGGTATCGTTTTGGTTGGTCTCGCCGAAGAAACCCTCGGGCATTCCGAAGGCGAGCCAGGGTGCGTAGAGCACGCCGTTAAGCCGGGTGATCTTCACGACCAATCCGTCTATGTCCTGTCCGTAAAGGCGCAGGGAGTAGTTCGAGGCGTGGAGCAACATGCGGCCTGTGCCGACGCAGGGATCCACTACGGTCAGGGCGCGCGCGTCGCGGCCGTCATGTTGCATCTGCATACGGACCATCATTTCGACCACATGGTGTGGCGTCGGGAAAAAGGCGGTCGGATTCCAACCGGTCCCCTTCCGTTCGGCCAGATAGGAACCCAGGTGATCAGAAGGATCGAGCAGCAGCGGTTCCACATTGAAGGTCCGATACAGATCCTCGTTAAGTTGATCGTCCACCTTCGGTTCCTCTTTGGTCAGACCGCACGCCCAGTACAGCCAATCGACCAACGTATGAAAGCTCGACCACGAATCATGGCCGCGCTCGATCACGAGTTCGGCCTGCTCGATCGCTTTGCGGCCGCCAGCCGAGGCCGAATCGAACTCGCCCCGGAAATCCAACCGCGGGATCGACTCCTCCAGCAATTGGCCGGCTTCTAATGTCCGCAGGTAGTAACCCCATCGATCGGGACACTGACCGCGGGCATAAGCCGCCCAGTCGCGCGTCGGCTTGCCCTTGGTGATAGCGGCGGGCTCCGTATGCTCCGGAGTCCGGCCTTTGCCAAAAAATGGGCTGCCGTGTAGTTGGATCACATACGGCAGCAACCAGCCTCGGTAGTCCCAAGGCTTGATCTCGTCAGTGATATGCGGAAGCCGGCCATGCTGGAGATAGAATTCCATCAGGTCCGGCGCCGCCGCTTCTATTACATCCACCAGGCAACGGTCCTCCTGGCGGTGGTCTGTTTGCGCGGGCGCTTGGCTTTCCGATGCGACGCGGCCGGAGGCTCCGCAGAGTCCTCCGGCAACCTGACGGTGCACTTGGGGCACACCGCAAATTCGAATTCCAGATCGGTTTCGTCATCGCA
>JBDSEC010000194.1:0-5370 GCA_039920205.1 Pyrinomonadaceae bacterium | reverse complement strand
GTTCCCTTCACCATCGATGACCAACCGGTGCGGAGTATTCTGCACCGTGAAATTCAGGACCTGACATTTGCCGACAATGAAAGGTGAGTCATAAAGCTCGTCGAAATTCGCCGCCCGAAAAGTATTGGCCTGTCCCGCGACCGGCGGCAACGTGGTGTAAATGTTCCAATCACCGTAGGGTTTGATCCTGACGCTGGCGGGCGCACGCAGGCTTCCGTCTGGGCACATCAGAATATTCGCGTTGTTCCAAAAAGCATGACGGTCGGTTACCTCGCTGGTGCGCACGCCTAAATCTTTAGCATAGACGCGATAGGTGACGACTACTTCGCGCCCGCCGGCCGGGTTCACGCGCCAGGTATTTTTGTTCGTCTTGACCCAGGACAAAGCGACACCCGCCCCATCGCGCGCGGCGAAATCCTGCACATTCCGTTCGAACTCGCGGATCAAATAGGAACCCGGCGTCCAGACCGGCATGACCAGATCGACGTATTCGGGAAAGCGCTCGGCCCGAACGCGCATTTCGACTTCCAATAGATTTGTTTCCGGCCGCGGCATTCCAATGTTGAACGAGATCTCGGGCGGCGCGATCGATCGCGGTTTCGATGAGATATCTGTGCCGCGCTCGGCGGGTTCGGTCACACGCGCCGGCGCTGGGATGGCGAGCACCAGCACGCAGAACAACAGAAAGGAGTTTGCGAATACATTCCTAACGGTGTGGCTTCGGTAAAACAGTGGCGTGCCCTCCGGTACAAGTGATATTAGATTGGGGGAAAGTATGAGGAAATCTTACTAACCGACGAGGCAATTGTAAAAACAGAAAGCAATGAAATTGACAGACAGCACGCCGGTGAGGACGAGCCGTTGTGTCAAGGGTTTTGTTTTCGGCGCTTAGCGGGCAGTTACGGGATCGTCTTCATTTTTATGGTCTGAAGCGTGGAACTGATCCTTCCGACGCCAAATCCCGAAATGCCGTAGGTATAAGCCTCGGTGATAACTCGTGCTTTTACGTGAAACTGCCCGCCGGCGTTTCCCGGCACCGTAACGGTCTTCGATAGAGAAAGCGGCTCTTCATCGCCGTCTTCAGTGACAAACCACAGCACCGGAGCAACCACCCAACCTAGATTTTGCGTTTTCTTCCTTAACGTCCCGTTTGGTTTGGTTACATCGATCCGCGCATCTGCCCAAGCGCCGGCGGCACCGTTCAGGGCCAGTGAGACAGCATGCAGCGTGTAATCGGTTTTTGTATCCACAGTGGAACGGACTTTGTGTGGTCCGGACGGGATCTCTATCGCTTGACCAACCGCCGCCGTGGCACGCCCGTTACCAAGCCCCAAAACGATGTCGACAGATCCCCGAATATCCCCAGATTCAAGGTCCGCCGTGGCGCTAGCAATTTGAATGGATAACCCCTGTGTGGTTCTTTTCGTCGAGCGTAATCCAAATGGCGCCGAGAGGGTCTGAGTGTCCTGCGCCGCATGCGCTTTGGGTTCGGCTTCTTCCTCCTCCGGTTCCGGTGGTTCCTGACCAGAACAAGTTAGCAGCGCGCCGAATTTAGCGCCCGGCAAAACCTTCGAGATCTTCGCTTGCAACTCCGGCTCGTCGATGCCCGCCTGCTTGAATGCGTTCTGGAAGAAGGTCAGATACTTGCCATCGAGGCCGCGCAGCGCCCGACCCTGTTCCTTTGCATCTAACTTGCCAATTCGTTTGATCTCGGCCTGGTAGCTCTGGTAGGTGCCCGTTTTGTCAGCTGCGAGTATGGGTTTGAGCGCCGCGCGCGCGCCCGCGGTGATTTGATTTATGGACTCCAATTGGCGTTGCCGACGGGCATGAACTGCTTGCTGATCTCTTTCGCTCGCCAATTCGCTGGCGGCTAACAGGTTGCGCGCCTTTGCCGCGGACACACCTTTGGGAAGATTTTTGGGACTGACTTCATCTCGGTCTTGCCCAACCGCGACTTGAACCAGGCAAAGCAAAATTAGAAACCCAAGAACTGTGGCATTTCTCATTTAGGACCTCCAAACCAATCGTCGTATCGACCAGAATTGTATGAGGGCATCTAACAGTAAGGAATCAAAAACTCGCAAAGGAATTGGACCACCCGGACTAACTGGTCGCTATCGCCCGAATGATGAGGAAGATAACGCCCAGTGGTTGGCAAGTCAATATCCAGCGAAAGGATTCGGCGATTCGACGGGGTTGGCTCGGCCGGGCGGTTAATTCTAATACCCCAACCGCTGCCTACGCCGGAGCGGCTTCAAGTAGCACACCCTTTTCTAGATGTAGTTCCTGTTTGGCGTACTTTGCGGCGTTGGGATCGTGGGTAACCATGACGATCGTCTTGCCAAGTTCACCGTTAAGCGTTTTGAGAATATTCAGGATCTCTTCGCCGGAACGCGCGTCCAAGTTACCTGTGGGTTCATCGGCCAGGATCAGATCCGGGTCGGTAACGAACGCGCGGGCGATCGCGACGCGCTGTTCTTGCCCGCCGGAAAGTTGACGCGGTTGGTGACTCATGCGGTCAGACAAACCAACCAACTCTAGCGCCGTGGTGACGTTTTTGCGCCGCTCGGCCTTGGACAATTTCGTTAACAGCAGCGGCAACTCGACATTTTCGAAAGCGGTTAGTACCGGCACCAGATTAAAGGTCTGAAAAATGTAGCCGATATGTTGATTACGCCAACCGGCCAATTGACCTTCGCTAAGTCGCGCCAGGTCCGTACCCATCACTGAAACCTCGCCTTCGGTACTGCGATCGATGCCGGCCAACAGATTCAGCAGGGTCGATTTGCCCGAACCGCTCGGGCCCATTAGGGCCAGGAAGTCGCCGCGATGGATCTCCAGATCTACCTGATCCAACGCGATGACCTCAAAGTCATCGCGTTCGAACCGCTTGCTGACATTGCGTACATTTACGATCGTTTCCGACATGAGTTTCTACCTCGCATGAGTTTTGAACCACGAATCAACACGAATAAAAGCAAGACACGAATTTTCACTACAATCCTTTGCGGATTCCTGCAAACTGCCAATGGAACAATTAATACCCACCACAAACATTATCCATTGTCCCGTATCCATTTTCCATTCGTACTACGGGCAACTTCCGCAAAAAACGCTATTAATTGTTAATTATTAACTATTAATTGACTTTAACTTTGTCGCCATCGCGCAGCTTGTCCGACCCGGTCGTCGCGACCGATTCGCCGCCACTCAAACCATCCAGCACTTGATAAAACTCTCCCGTCTCTTCGCCCAACCGTACCGAGCGCTGTTCGGCTTTCGTTCCCTTGATCACATAAACGAAAGCGTTGTTGTCGCGTTTCACGACCGCGGTTTTTGGAACCAGTACCCGGGCCGAGACCATTCCGGCCGGCGCCTGCGATTCGCTCAAGAAATTTACCCGCGCGTTCATCTCAGGCCGCAGTTGTTCGTTGGGCGATTCCACCCGCACCTTGATCTGCACCGTGGCCTTGGCGCGGTTGGCTTCGGGCGCGATCTCGGCGATGTAGCCGGTATATTTCAAATTCGGGAACGCCTCGGGCACGATCTCGGCCCGCTGGCCCATTTTCAAACGGGCGAAATCGGTCTGGCTGATATCCAGTTCGATCTGCAGGTCGTCCAGATCGGCTAAGCTTACGACTGAAGTACGCGCACCCCCATCGCCAAAGGACGAGGGGCTGACCATCTCGCCGCGTTCAACAATTCGCTGCAGCACGGTGCCGGATACTGGCGCACTAATTACGGTCGCGGCCAATTGCGTTTCGGCATAATCCAGCGTGGCGCGAATCTGTTGGACCTGTGCCTCGGCGGCCCGGATCTCTTCTTTGCGCGGGCCAACGTTGGTCATGTCGCTTGACTGCTTGGCGGCGTCCAGCAACGCCCGCGCGGTATCACGTTGAGCCAAGGCGCGGTCCAATTCGGCCTTCGAGATGATCCCGGCCGGATAGAGTTTCGCTGCCCGATCATACTCGGCCTCGGCATTGCGCAGATTTGCTTCAGCTTGGATCACGCCGGCGCGATCCTTGAGCTTTTCCTGCGGACGCGACCCGGCGCGCAATTGATCTAAACGTGCCTGCGCCGCGCCCATATTCGCCCGCGCCTCGGCAACTTGGGCACGGAACTCACCATCCTCTAATCGGACCAAAACCTGCCCCTGCGTTACGCGTTCGCCCTTTTCCACCCCGATCCACGCCACCCGGCCGGAAACCTTGGCGCCCACATCGATCTTGTGATGTGCGACCACATAACCGGACGCGGTCAAAACCGTCTCGCCGGTCGGGGCGGCGCCGGTCTCTTTCTTTACTTCGGCCACGGAAATAGCTTTGGCTGGTCCAAAGAAAAAGAAGTAACCCAGCGCGAGCAGCGCCAGGGCCGCAACCACACCGAGTATCACGAACCCCGGCTTGCCCGTCCGGCGCCGCGGCCTGGGCGCCGGCGTGCGGTCGATCTTCAGGCTGCGCAGCCGTTCGTTTAGGCTTTCCTGCTTGTCCTGACCCGCTTGGCTATCTGGAATAGTGGACATCGATCTCCGTACTTCGTGCTGCAAAGCTGATTAAGCGCGAAGCGCATTAACGATCTTTAGCCGCGACGCCCTGATCGCGGGCAGCAACGACCCGAGCAACCCTATCACCACACCGAAAATCAATGCGACCAACATCAGATCCCAGGTTACCCGAAAATTGAAAGCGATCTCGCTGAACGTAGTAAAGTTCGACGTCCCGGTCGAGACCAAATTCAACGGCAACGTAATTATGATCGCAATGATGACCCCGACCACGGCGATAGCAACCGATTCCAACACGAACGAGATCAAGATGCTGATGCGCCCAAAACCCAACACGCGCAAGGTTCCGATCTCCTTGGTGCGCCGCGCCACCGACGCGAACATGGTGTTCATGCCCGCAAAGGCCGCGCCGATCGCCATAATAACGGCGATGAAAATGGCCAGAAATTTGAGCGCGCCCGACGTGGAGCCTTTTTGATCCTCGTAAAATTTTTGCTCCGAGACGGCTTTCAAATGTAGCCGCTTGTCGTCCGTGATCCGCTTGATCAACCCATCCATCGCGGCCTGGTCGTTAGCCCGCAAAAGCACCGACGAGAAATTATCGCGCTTGGTAGCGCTGCCCAGTGCGTTCACATCCACCCAGACCTCGGATTCAAAAGCTTTGCCTTCCGCGGTAAACAACCCGACCACCGTAAAGTCGGTGGTTTGGAGGCGGAATTTATCCCCGACCTCGAGGCCCTGAAACCTCTGAGAGATGCGTTCGGACACCACGACCTCGGCCAAACCCGGTTGGAACATACGCCCCGACGTAAGTTTGAATCCGGTGTGTACCTGATTCGACATCGCCCCGACGCCGCGCACGGTAA
>JBDSEC010000193.1:0-9868 GCA_039920205.1 Pyrinomonadaceae bacterium | reverse complement strand
CCGGTGTCCAAAACCAGGCGGAATCGATCTAAATGTTCTGAAACAAAGCCGTTGGCGGACGTGTCCCCGTCTGGCGGTAGCGTGGTCATCACCGCATCATTCAGTACCAATTCAGATTGTTCGGCCGCGGTATCGATGCCTCCGGAGCGTGCCGTGACGATCTGTTTCTGACCGTTTTTGTTCTGCGTATAGATAAAGACTTGCTGCCACTGGCCGACTTCGATATCTCCCTTGCGGACATAAACGACATAATTTGGGATATCGGTCGTGAAAACGCGGGGCTCCACCGGAGAATCCAACTTATTGAGAGCGGCGGTAAATCCGGCGGTGCGCAGCGAATCGGCCGCGCGCGGTCCCAGCTCAAGGTTGATGTAAAACGCTAGGACGCTTATGACTATCCCTACCACCATGACCGGCGTAACCAATCTAAGATTGCCGACCCCCGCTGCCTGCATCGCGGTAAGTTCACTATCTGCCTGCATTTGACTAAAGCCAATTAATACTCCGGTTAAGGTCGCGATCGGCAGCGCCAGCGCGGCAACGTTCAGAATCACGCCGAAAGTAAGGCGGGCCATTAAGCCGGCCGCCGGCTTGGCCGAGACAATGATCTCGGCAAATTTGGTCAGTTGTTGCGAGAAAAGAATGACGGTGAGTAACAACGCCGCCAGTATCAAATAGGCTGCGACGTTCCTACCGATGTATCTTTCGATCAGCATGAGGATACCCTAGGCTTTAGCTGAGGAAAGCTCTCCCAGAGCGACCCGGTCATTAAGTTCACCGGTAATATCGCGATTATCAAATCCGATCCGCGGTAGCGACTTCGGCGCCAAGACCGAATCCAACAAATAACCGGTGATAGCAAATGCATCCGAAATTGCCCCAGACCCGACCCGATCGGAATTGGCAAAAAACAGCGCGGGAGAATGTCGGCGGGCCGACCTAAATAGCGACAAAGTTTCAGGTTTTACTGCTAACCCGCGCCCTGACTTACAGTTAACGCACGATACCTTATGTTCGGTCTCAAGCCAGGCGGTTCCGGTTTCAAGCGACGAGCCGCAATCGTCGCAGGCCGTCCAATCGGGCATGAAACCCATTAACCGTAAAAGCCAGATCTCGAAGTACAATACGATAAGTGAGACCTGCGCGGGATTCTTCTCGGCGGCAAAAAGGCAGGCCTTCACCATCCGAAACAGATTTTCATTTGGCTCAGCGGGGGCCGCAAATTCCATCAAAAGCTGACTAAATCGACCCAGTGCGAAGGTAACTCGCTCAACACCAGCCAATCCAAAGAAAGATTTCTGGATCTCTGCCGAGCGCAGCAAGACTAGTTCCTTCCCTTCTTTTTCGTAATAGCTCAGGTTTACCAGGGTAAATGGTTCGAAGCTGGCGCCAAACTGGCTCTTAAGGCGGCGGGCTCCGGTGGCCACGCCGCGGATCACGCCCTGGTCGGCGGTTAGGCAGACCACAATCCGGCTGGAATCATCCAGATTGTAGGATCGCAACGTAAGTGCTTCAGTATCAATGCGCTTCATTCATTTGAGCGAATCGCCAATTATCCAGCTGATAGTTCAATTTCCGCGTCCAAATGGGCGCGAGCTTCATCTAATGCATTAATTATTGCACTGCGCTCAACGTCAGATTCGGGAAACTTGACCTCGACTCCAACACCGTTCGCGGCGGACTTATACCTCCACACGAAAGGACCGCGGTTTGCACGCTTCGCGCTGCTACCCAATTGTTCGCGCCGCGCTTCACGCGCGCCATCGCGCGTTAGTCCCCGTTCGGCGATCTGACTAATGATCGAAAGCATGGCCGATTCTTCAGGCTGGCGAACGATCTGCAACAGGTGCGATTTCGAACCAATGTTCGCCGCCCGGCATGCTTCGCGAATCTCGGTCGGCAAGGTGGCGATCGAAAGCGCTTCGGTTACCGTGCTGCGGCTTTTGCCGATCTTGCGCGCCACATCTTCGTGCGTGTATCCGTAGCGGCTGCAAAGCGCTGCCAGACCGTCGGCTTCTTCCCACGGCGTCAGGTCTTTGCGCTGTAGGTTTTCGATCAAGGCGATCTCGGCAACACCTTGGTCGTCGATGTCCATCTCGATGCACGGCACCTCTATCAGTCCCGCCGCCGTTGCCGCCCGGAATCGGCGTTCGCCGGCGATGATCATCCACCTCCCGCTCAAAGGGGCATATCGAACCAGTAGCGGTTCAAGTACTCCCTTATCACGGACCGAGGCCGTCAGGTCGGAGAGGTCACCGAATTCGACGCGTGGTTGATCCGGGTTCGGGTCTAATTTATCCAGCGCGATCATGCGACCGACCGGCGTGGCCTGCGGTTGACCCAACGCCTCGACGTAATGCACGTCATGGCGCATGCTAAGTCCAGTTGGTAATCCTCGTCTAGACACGGCTAATCACCTCGTCACAAAGCTTGCCATATTCCTGTGCACCCGATGAATGCGGTGCAAAGGTGAAAATAGTCTCCTTGTAGGCCGGAGACTCTTCTAAACGAACGCTCTTCGAGATCGTAGTTTCGAACAATTTCGCTCCAAATACGTTGCGTATTTGTTCATGTACTTCTTTAGCTATGGTAGTGCGCTTATCGTGAAGTGTTACCACAGCTCCCAATATCTGAAGTGAAGGATTAGGTCGGGCCCGGACCTTCTCGATCGTGTCCAGGAGGTCGTCCGTGCCCTCCAAAGCAAAATAGGATGACTGGATAGGTATCAAAACGTGCGAGGCCGCGACCAAGGCATTTACCGTTATCAATCCCAGGGTCGGCGGAGTATCGATCACGATCACGTCATAATTTGGTTGGATCGCTTCCAAGCGGTCACGCAGGCGAAAGGGGGCATCGAAATCCCCGACCAGCTTTGATTCGATCTTCGCCAGATTTATTTTTGCCGGCACAATATCCAACCCGGGTAACTTGGTCTCGTAAACCGACTGACGCCAATCGCTGGTACCGTCAACCAATAGCTCGTAAGACGAACTCTCGACCTTCAGTTGATCGAGAAACGAGATCGAACTATTGCCCTGCGGATCTAGATCTAGCAGCAAAACGCGCTTTCCCTTCAGGGCAAACGCGGCCGCCAGGTTGATCGCGGTAGTGGTTTTACCGACTCCGCCTTTTTGATTGGCAATTGCAATTATCATGCTGACATTCGTGATCAAACTAGTTTCGTCAACCGACCCGTTTACATTGGCAGATCGCCGCCCTCGCCGATCACGTCGGGCCATTCTTCGGCCGGCTCGATCTCGGTTTCGGCGTCGGCTTCTTCCGCCCCACTTGAGGTGCGTGATGCTGCGATAACCTCGTCCGCGACAAAGATCGGGCAGTCGGCACGCAGCGCCAATGCGATCGCATCGGATGGTCGTGAATCGATGATCAGGGTACCGCCATCCTCGGTCTTGACCTCGATGACGGCAAAGAAAGTATTGTCTTGCAACTCGGTAACGACTACGCGGACGATCTCGGCGCCCATCTGAATGACAAAATTTCTCAATAGATCGTGGGTCATCGGCCGTTGCGGGGCGACCTTCTCGATCTCGAGCGCGATCGCGTTCGCTTCGTAAGCGCCGACCCAGATAGGCAACATGGTGTCGCTATTCAGATCTTTCAAAATAATGATCGGGGTGCCACTATTCGGGTCAAGCATTAATGCTCTGATCTTAACTTCGATGTCCACTGCTCGCTTCCCTTTCCCCTGCGCCGGTTTGGATTAGGCCACCAGGCGGCCCAACAGACTATTTGGCTTGGCCGTTTCGATCACAACCTTTACCACCTCGCCGATCAGGCTCGGCGGCGCGGCAAAATTCACTACCTTATGACAAGTCGTATGTCCCGTAAGGTCCGTGGGATTCTTGGTGCTTCGACCTTCGGCCAAAACCTCGAACGTTTTGCCGACCAACGATTGATAGATCGGCGTCTGGATCGACCGCTGCAGTCGCTCGAGCGCCATATAACGGATCGTCTTTTGTTCTTTCGTCACATCGTCGGCGATCTTGGCTGACGGGGTACCAGCCCGTTCGGAATACTTAAAAATATAGAGCCCCTCATAACGGCATTGTTCGACCAGACTCATCGTGTCCGCAAATTCCGCTTCGGTCTCGCCCGGATACCCGACGATGAGGTCGCTAGTGATCGACACTTTCCGCCGGCAATTATTGATCGATTCGATCCGCCGCAAATAATCTGCCCGGGTATAGCCTCGCCGCATGGCACGTAGCACCCGGTCGTTGCCCGATTGCGCGGGCAGATGCACCCAATTACATAAATTCTCGTGATCGTTCAGGGCAGCAACGATGTCCGGATGGAAATCCCGCGGGAACGAAGTGGTGAACTTTATCCGCTCGATGCCCGTTTTCGCGACCATCCGCAACAGTCGGCTAAAAGGAGTCGATCCCGCAATGCCCTCCATACCAGCCTCAGTTTGTGGCCGGTAACTATTAACATTTTGGCCGATCAAATGGATCTCCTTGAATCCATTATCGCGCAACTTTATCACTTCATCCCAGATCTCGGCCGCGCTCCGGCTTCGTTCGCGGCCCCGCGAATAGGGAACGATGCAATACGAGCAGAACTTGTTACAGCCTTCGATTATCGGCACAAAACCGACCTGCGCAGAATGGCGTTCGACGATCGAAACATCCCAACTTTCCCCCGGTTCCCGTTCGCCCAGATCCAATACGCGGCGCTCGCCCTCTAAGGCGCGTGATATCAAGTCCGGCAACCGATCCGTGGCTCGAGTTCCCGCCACGACCTTGACCGACGGCGACTGCTTAAAGATCGCCTCACCTTCCAACTGGGCGACGCATCCGGTGACGCCGATTACCGGAAGCGGACCGACATGCCGATGAACGATCTCGCCCACCCGAGTGTAAAGTTTCTGCGCGGCCCGTTCACGAATTGAACAGGTATTGAATATGACGACATCCGCGCCGGATTCATGATCGATCAGGTCATAACCGGCCGCGCGAAACTGCGTCGCCGCCCGCTCAGTATCGGAAACGTTCATTTGGCAGCCAAATGTCTCGAGGTAAACCTTCATTTACAATTCAAACACTATCCTAATCTGAACTATTAACTGACCTGATCTAATCTATTGCAAAACAAGGGATTGCCAAATAGCACCGCATCCATCGAGATTACGCAAGAATTAATGTAAGTAGCCGGCGCTGAATTTTATTGATCTCATTAACTGCTTTAAACCCTGTATGTTGCGCCAGTGACATTCAAAGTATACATTAGGTGTATTACGTTAAAGCCTAAGAATCACAGCCCTTTTGCTTTCGGAAAGTTCGCTCTTGACCGAATTCTGACATATTAGTACTATTGTGCCCTTCTCTACCAGCAAAGAAATTCGAGGTGCCGTATGTCTTTCAATAAAATCATTTTAGTAGGCAATCTGGGAAAGGATCCCGAATTGCGCTACACCCCACAGGGCAATGCCGTTTGCAGTTTTTCCTTAGCTACCAACGAAAAGCGCAAAGACAAATCCGGTGAACTGCAGGATATTACCACATGGTTCAGAGTTACGTTATGGGGCCGGCAGGCCGAAACCGCGTCGCAATACTTGACCAAAGGCCGCCCCGTGTATATCGAAGGCCGGCTGCGCACGGAAGAGTGGACTGACCGAGAGGGCGCGAAACGCCAATCTCTCGAGGTAACGGCCACCGATATGCAATTTATTGGCGGCGGCCGACAGGATGATAGTCATCATCCGCCGGCGGCGAATCGTGACGATGGGATCACCGCCGGATCTTCGGACATGACCGCGGATGACGATATCCCTTTCTAGCCTGCGATATTTATTGACAAAAAGGGGATGTCGGCGCGCCGACATCCCCTTTTTCTTTTAAGCTAAGCCCCAAACGCCCATATTTCGCCACTTTTCATACCTGGCCTTGGCTCGGTCCTCTGTACTTTGCTTAGCCATTAACGTTAACTGTGACTTCAATACGTTTTTCAGCAATATCGACATTGCCGGAATATCGGCCTGGGCACCGTCGCCCGGTTCAGATATGACCTGATCCACGATCCCCAGACCCAACAGGTCTTGGGCGGTCAGATGGAGCTGTGTGGCCGCCTCGGGGGCCATCGCCGCGTCCTTCCACAAAATGGCAGCGCATCCTTCCGGAGAGATCACCGAGTAGATAGCGTTCTCGAGCATCATCACCGAATCTGCCACGGCGATCGCCAGGGCGCCGCCGGACCCACCTTCCCCGATCACTACCGCGATTATCGGCACTTTGAGTTTTACCATCTCGCGCAAGTTATAGGCGATGGCTTCGGCTTGGCCGCGTTCCTCGGCATCGATCCCTGGATAGGCACCCGGCGTATCCACGAAGAGCAAGATGGGCAAATTGAATTTTTCCGCGGTTTGCATTAAGCGCAGCGCCTTGCGGTACCCCTCTGGTTTAGGCATGCCGAAATTCCGGTACTGTCGCTGTTTAGTGTTGCGTCCCTTCTGCTGACCGACCAACAAGACACTCTGTCCGTCTAGCCTTGCAAAGCCACAAACGACCGCCGGATCGTCGGCGTACCGACGATCACCATGTAATTCGATAAAATCTTCGAAGATCGTCTCGACGAAATCAAGCATGTATGGCCGATCCGGGTGCCGAGCTAACCGTACCCGTTCCATCGCCGGCAAATTTGCCTGTTCTGCGCTCTGACTAGCCAAATTACTTCCTCCCAGTTCAATTAGACGGTGATCGCAGCCATTGTACCTGATATCCGAGATCAGAGAGCGTTGCTTCTAGTTTCGGGCTGCCCTTAACCCGCAAAGTCCCGTGCGGCCGCAGGCGAACCGTCAACCCGTCAACTGGAACGTCAAAGAGTACCTGACAATCGCCCCGATTGTCACACAGTAGAGTCTGGAGCTTACGTAATCCCGCCTCGTCAATTTGCGCTGATTCTGGTATCCCTAGCACTAACGAGCGAGCGCGCGTCTGGGTAATGCTTTCCAAATCATCGACCGCATTGACGATCAGCGAAATACTGTCGTCACCGCCAACGTCTATCGTCCCGGACACTAGGAGAGCCGCCTCGTCGGTTATCAACTTCTGGAATCGGGTAAAGGTCTCGGGCCAGAGCACGCATTTAACGCCGCCGGTATCATCCTCCAACCGAAGGATAGCAAACCGGGCGCCTTTTTTGGTGTTTCGGACTTGGATCCCGGTCGCAATACCGCCGATAGTTACTTGATCACCGGCCGTCGGTGTCAATTCGATACTCTTCTTGGCTCCGACACCAGTCAATACTTCAAGATAAGTCTCAAGTGGATGGCCGGAAACATAGAAACCAATAGCCTTCTTCTCGTACCCGAGCAACTCCATGTGGGTCCACGGCGTAACGGCTGGAAGCGCACTCTCATCTTCTACATTAGCATTTGCGGAGTTGTCGTCTACGGCACCAAACAACCCTGACTGCCCAAAAGCTTTATCGCGATGAAATCTCTGTCCATGGGCCAGTATTTGCTCGATTCCCGCCGCCAGACGCGCTCGACCTTCATGTATCGGGATACCACTACGTAGCAACGAATCGAAGGCGCCAGCAAAGGCTAAACTCTCGATAACTCTGCGGTTTACAGCACTTGGATTAATGCGTTCCACGAAGTCAAACACCGAACTAAAATTCCGTTCGCTCCGGGTTTCAGCGATGGCCGATACACTTCCTACTCCAACACCTTTGATCGCGGCTAGTCCATAACGGATCGCGCCTACTAGTGGCGTGAAATCGGACAAACTCTCATTTACGTCAGGCGGTAGCAACTTGATGCCGATCCCACGTAATTCATTGGAATATTTGAATATCTTGGCGGCGTCCTGCGCTTCACTGGAGAGGACAGCAGAATAAAAATGCTCCGGATAATGAGCTTTAAGATAAGCCGTCTGAAACGCCACATACGCGTAGGCGACGCTATGACTTCGGTTAAAGCCATAGTCCGCAAACTGTGCCATCAAAGAGAATATTTTACGCGCGGTTTCCGGCTTGAGCTTGCGCTCGACCGCGCCGGCCACGAACTGTTCCTCGTGCTTGGCCATTTCTTCGCGCTTTTTCTTGCCCATCGCGCGGCGCATTAAGTCGGCCTGGCCCAAGCTGTAGCCGCCGATCTTCTGCGCGATCTGCATGATCTGTTCCTGGTAGACCAAGATGCCGTGAGTATTACTAAGGATCTCTTTCATGTCCGGCGCGAGGTATTTGACGGCCTTTTTGCCGTGATGCCGGGCGATGTAGTCGTCGACCATGCCGCCATCCAATGGACCCGGCCGATAAAGTGCGTTTAATGCGGCCAGATCTTCCAATCCTTTAGGTTTCAGTTTGCGGCAGATCTCCTGCATGCCCGACGATTCGAACTGAAAAATTGCGTCAGTCTTTCCCTCGGCGAAGAGCGCCATCGTCTTCGGATCTTCCAACGATATCTCTGCCCAATCGACCTCGATGTTTAGCATCTGCTTAATGCTTGCTAAGCAATCGCTTATAACGGTAAGCGCTGTCAAACCGAGGAAATCCATCTTAAGCATCCCGGTCTGTTCCAGGTCGCCCATTGCGAATTGGGTCGTCAATTCGTCCTTGGACGACATACAGATCGGGATCAATTCCTGAAGCGGCTCGGGCGAGATCACCACGCCGGCCGCGTGTACCGACGAATGGCGGGCGCAGCCCTCAAGCCGGCGCGCCAGGTCGATCAATTCCTTAACTTTAGGATCCGTATCGATGGCCGCGCTCAGCTCTGGAACCTGCTCAATGGCCTGCGTAATGCTCACATTTCGGCCACGAACCGGCGGCGGGATCATTTTGGCGATCCGCTCGACCTCGGCATAAGGCATGTCCAAAACCCGGCCCACATCCTTAATGGATGCCTTCGAGGCCATCGTTCCAAAGGTAATGATCTGACAGACCGAATCTCGGCCATAAAGGTCGGCAACGTGGTTGATGACCTCGCCGCGTCCGCGCACGCAAAAATCGATGTCGATATCGGGCATGGATACGCGTTCGGGGTTCAGGAACCGCTCGAATAGCAGGTCGTACTGCAATGGGTCAACGTCAGTGATCTCCAAGCAATAAGCTACCAGCGATCCCGCGGCTGACCCGCGCCCGGGGCCAACCGGGATATTATTCTGCCTCGCGTAACGGATGAAGTCCCAAACGATGAGGAAATAACCGGGAAAGCCCATTTTCCTGATCATTTCGAGTTCGGTCGCCAACCGCGCCTGGTAATTTTCGATCGAATAGCGCAGCGAACCCGCCGCCTGCATTTTTGTCCACACGGCCTGCAACCGGCGGTCAAATCCCTCGCGCGTTACTTTTTCCAGGTAATCCGCCTCGGACATCGACCCAAACTCGGCCGGGATCGGGAAGTTGGGTAAGTAATTTTTGCCGGTGGGAAATTCCATATTGCACCGGTCGGCGATCTCCATCGTCCGGTGCAACGTCTCGGGCATTTCGTCGCCGAACAGTTCCCACATCTCCGCCGCCGATTTTACGTAGAAATTCGGCGGGCCGTAGGTGCGGCGGTTCGGGTCATTGATATTCTTGGTCGAACCAATGCACAGCAGTACTTCATGCGCCCGGGCATCCTCTGGCGTCAAATAATGAGCATCGTTGGTCGCGACCAACGGGATCCCGGTCGTACGACTCAGTTCGATCAATCCGGCCTTAATTCGGTCTTGCGCGGGCAACTTATGATCCTGGATCTCAAGGAAATAGTTCCCCTTCCCCAGTATCTCTTGAAATTCCAGCGCCGCCGCGGCCGCCTCTGCGACCCGGTCACCCGCTAAATGGGCTGACGGAACGCCGGACAAACAGGCCGAAAGGCCGATCAGTCCACCACTGTGCTGGGCTAATAACTCTCTATCGATCC
>JBDSEC010000192.1:0-10260 GCA_039920205.1 Pyrinomonadaceae bacterium | reverse complement strand
AAGTGAAGTAACCAAAGGGGTTGGTAATGACGGTCCGGGTCGTTCCCATTTGATCCAACAGTTCCAAAGCGGCCCCGAAGATCGGTCTCCCGTTTGCATTAGTAACCCGGCCACTAACTGAACTATTTGCCGCCGTCGGTACAAAGGCGCTGATAGAAACACTGTTGATCCCGATCCATTCGTCAGGCGTGCTGCTGCCGCCGCTATCAGCCGCATTCGTTGTGATCAGGCGCAATTGCACCTTGGGCTTGTTGTTGACCGCCACCGGCAGCACAACATGGCGGGTTGTGATCCTTCCCGCCACTCCACCATCGGTGGCGTCCGCAATGTATCCCGCCGGAACATTCGTGAAATTCCCGGTCTCGCCGACTCGATACTGAAGCGCGAGCGGCGATACGGAACTGTTTGATCCGCCGTCGATGTCTTGCACCGTGTAGTCGATCGTAACGTTGACCCGCCCCGTCGTGTTCAAATAGAAAACTAAGTATGGATTTGCCTGAACATTGCCCTGCAAACCTAAAGATAGATACGTGCCAGTATCAAACTCCGCCACGCCACCAGCGTTGAACGCGCTGGGATTTCCTTTGTTCGCGCTTACCTGGGTATTCCCCGGACTCGGCAGAGTGGCGAACTCGCTAGTGAGTACGGTTTGCGGGTCGATCCCATGGGTTGCGGTCAAATTTTGGCCAAAGTAACCCTCGACTGAATTGACTACGCTCCAATCGTCATTCGACGTGATCAGAGCAAAATTACTGGGCGCAATGCTAAGCGAAAGGCTGCCGCCACTAAAATTGAAATAGGTTGAGTTAGCCTGGGCGGTTGGTACGGGAGATAGACCATTGGTCCATAACCCACTGAGATCGAGGGCTGGCACCACCAGGAGCCCGATCAATACGAGCATTAAAAGGCGTCGCCCGCGCAATAGTTTCAATTGCCGCGATGAACGTAACCCGCTAATTGTTTGGCTGCTAACGTGAACTTTCACGCTGGAAAACAGTTTATTCATTTGATCCACGCTTTTCAGTCAGATTTTGAATTGATCTTTTTAGGGTGAAAAGGAGATGGCGTTGGGAGCAGCCAACGCTGATGACAAAACTATTTAAACAAACAAAAAACAAATTGACAAGTCTTATTTTCCGAATGATCTAGGGCGAAAGCCGCTTCAAGAGGCTCGCGAAGCGCGGATCCAATCGCAACGGAGCCAAATCCGCGTCATTTTCATAACTTGCACGGCTATTGAAGCCTTCAGCCACGGCTTTTCCGAGCACTTCGAATGCTTTGTCGGTTTGCTTTAGCCGCGTGTAGGCGGTGGCCATATTGAAATAGGCCACGCCACGAGTGTTCGCTCCCGGCGGGATGCCCGTGGCAAAGGCGCCCTCGTAACTGCGCAAGGCGGCTTCGTTCTGGTTCAGGGCCAGTTGGGCGAATGCCAGTTGTCCGTACATCAAACTATTGCGAAAACCGAGTTCGATCGCACGACTTAAATGCCGGGCGGCATCGTCATACTTTTGCTGCGTTAACCGTATTTGGCCCAGCCCGCCGTGTGCGCGCATGTCATCTGATTTAAGCGCCAACGACCGCTCAAATGCCGCCACGGCTTCGTCCGTGCGACGGAGTTGTTGCAGCGAACGCCCGAGCAGGATGAACCCCTGCGCATCGTTCGGGTTGTCGGCTGTGTATTTGATCAGCAGATCGGCGGTGCGTTGATTGTCGTTGCCGTAAGTTGCCGAGACGATCGCCCGTGCGGCCGACGGTGTCCAACCCGGTTGCGGTACCGGCTCGAGCTGCGTTTTCCAAAAGGCGAGGGCCTGCATCACCAGCCGCCGGGATTCGTCGTTGTCTTCGAACGCGTCGAAGGCGTGCGGCATGCGGCTGGCAAATACCATGGTCCAAGGGGCGCGGGATTCGGCGACGCGCTGCCACACCGGAACCAGGTTTTGGCCAAAGCCGGCCAGATCGCCTTCGGCCAAGATGCACAGCACGGCCAGATCGCGTCGGAGCGGACCAGCGGGCGGAGCTGAACCGTAGAACATCGCCGCCGCGCGAATGCCTTTGTGGACACTCTCGCTCATCAGGTAGGTCCAGGAACCGGTCGTATTGGCCGACGCCGCATAGACGCCCAGACGGTCGGCATCGATCCCATGTTTAGCGCCGTCGCGAACCAGAAAATCAAAAACGGCTTTCAGCGAATCTTGGATCCGTTCCCCGTCGGCGTCCATCGATATTCCGACCATCCCCTGAGCGGCGACCAACCGCGGCCACGAACTATATATGCCCCAGTTCTTGACCTGGTCGCCGGGCCGATCGCCAATCGCGTTCAGGAAAATGACCGCCGGCAACTTAACGCCGCCTTTTGCATCGGGCGGCGAGTAAATATCGACCGTCTGTGCGCCCGCGGGACTTGTAAAGTAAATAATGTCGCGTTTGACCGTCACCCGTTTGGTGGCGGGCACGTCATAGATCACGCCCCACACGCCGGGATCAAGCAGCGAACGATCGGAGGGGGGTGCGGTTTGACCCGCCACCGCCACGGCCAATAACACGATCAAGGCAGTGCAACGAAACATGACCAATTACCTCTCAAACATGCCGTATTACAAAACTCACGGAGATCGTCTCAACTTGTTCAATTGTTCCCGCGAAGAGGCGACCGTCGGATCGATCGCGAGCGCCCTTTCGTAACTTTTGATCGCCTCAGCGGTGTTTCCCACGGCGACGTAGCCGTCACCCAAACTGTCAAAGACGTTCGCGGATTTGGGATAGCTTTCCGCGTTCAGTTTGAACAACTCCAACGCTTCAGCGGCCCGCTTTTGTTGCAACAGGAAATAAGCCGCACGATTCATTTGGCCTTCCGTATTGACAAACTTATGCCGGGGATCGCGTTTGAAGGCGCGATACTTAGCCGTGAAATCCGCGAGGTTACTCTGACTGGCAGCGGGGTTCAACAGGCCGGTAAAGCTCTCGCCTGCGCTGTAGTCCAAAACCGCCTGCAACGCCGGGTCGCGACCGGTTCGATAGTCTTCCGATGAAAGTTCGGCGGCGATCTCGGGTGGTGTCCACGGACGGTCATCGCGCGGGTCAACATCCTGCCAATAGAGGGTCGAAACGCGCGCTTCGAGTTTGCTGTTCGGCAACATGATCGCGCGGTTGTCGCCGTAATGATTTGGATGGCCGGCCGTCGGTTCACCGATAAAAATAGCGTTGGTATAGTTTTCTAACTCGTTAACAAAGTTCTGCGCTGCGGAGAAAGTCTGACGGCCGGTGATCACGAACAAACGCCCGCGTTCGTCGATCTTCGATTTGATCAAACCGATGACCACGGGACGATTCAGCCCATTATTTCCGCCGCCGTTGTTACGCAGATCGATGACCAGCTTTTCCACCGGGTTAGCGGCAATGAACTCCGTGACACGACGGTAAAAGGCCGCCACCGATTCATCCGGCTTGTTCTGCACTTCGTCCTGATTAACGTAAACCAGCTTTTGATCTTTCAGATATTCAAACCAGTATGCATCGCCCGGATGTCTGCGGTACAACGGCAGTTCCTTACCCGCACCGGCATCGACCCAATCCGCCGGAGTTTTCAATAGATCATCGAAACTCAGGTCTGGCTTAAGCGTGATGGTCTGTTCTTGGCCGCCGATCTCGACCACCAGCGGCAGACTGTTCTTGTCGCCATTTATCTTCAGGCCGGCCAGGATCTCGGGTATAGAAAGGAAAACGGGAGAAAAGTCTTTGATCCCCATTTCGTTGTCGGCGAAAGCCAGCCGATCGGTCATCCGGAGCGCATCTGCGGCCGTAAGTTTCCCGATTCGCAGCACTCTCGCTCCGACCAGATCCTTATACTCAGGGGCCGCTTTTTGTATAAAGAGACCATCGCTAAATAGATAGAAACGGACGGGAAATATGCCGCTGCGGAAAAACGCGCGCGGATATAATCCAGTATGGCCGTCGTGAACCATCGCCACGATGCGCATGAATCCCACGATGATCTCGTCTTCGGAAAGTGAAGGAATCGCTTGGTGCAGTCCGGTCACCGCCGCCTTGAATTCCGCTGGCTTCATTCGGCGATAGAGTCCCGGATGCTGTTCCGCCATCTTGTCGGCCAGAAACGTCAGATCGGCTTGCCACTGCGCCGCGGTTAGTTTAGGCGGTGGGGGCGGTTGTGATTGGGCTGAACCCGCGATGGATCCCAAGCTGAGAATAGCGAGGACTACCAGCATCAACAGTGCGGCACGAAGTGCAATAGTTGTTCCGTTCAACATAGTTCGATTAACCTCTTTACTATTACAAACACCGCCGCGCTCCTATTACTGACAATTAACTCGGCATTTCACCGCGCCGATTGTTTAGGAAGAAACTCGGCTGGAATGGGGTTCTCTCTGTTTTCCGCTTCCCACGAAGCGGCCGAGATCCACCACCGGCTGCCATCCCAAAACAGTTCGATACTGTTGATGCCGCGCCCGCTGGCTTTCTTTTCATCCGACTGCCATTCGTAGGTGCTGAACACCTGGGCCAAATTGCCAAACCGGCGCGTTACACGATGGAGTTCGCGTTCGGTAAACCCGTCGCGCACCAAATATTCGTTGGTCTCGTTGACGTATTCCAGATACTCCATGATATGGGGTTGGACCAGGTCATTGTTTTTCGACAGTTGAATAAAACGCACGCCGGAAACATAAAGCCCGCGATCACGGCTCCATTGACGCGGCTGCCCTTTCGGGCCCGAGATGGTTTCGTAAAATGCTTTGATGATCCCATCCAGCGTCCCAACATCCGCCGGACGGGGCGAGACGACCGGGATAATGACGGCTTTCAGTTCTGCCTCACATTGGAATTCCAAGGTCGAATCCAGGGCGAGTATCTTCCACCCCGCCCTGGTGCGGATCAGATGAAACGCATTGGTGCCGCAATGGGAAAACTTCTCGCCGACGTAAAAGGTATAGCGGCCGGCAACTAGGGCCAGGTCTCCTTTGACCTGCACGCTCTTGTTGGGCATTAGTTCCCGGTAATCGCTCCCCGTCGCGCCCGATATCGCCCGGGCAAATGCGTCACCGGTAAGCATCCGCGTTTTGGATGGCCCCACGCCGTCCTTGGGTTTGTCGATCGCGACCAAGCGGCCCTCGGGAACAAATAGTACTTGCATGCCAACGGCATTTTTCGCCTTCATGGCGGCAAACAGCAGATCGGGGATGACCGACGGATCGTCGCTGGTTTTGACTTCAATGGGAGTGGTAGGCGCCGTTGTGGTTTGGGCCAATGCCGCGTATCCATCAGCCAACAAGCCGACGAAGATCCCGAACAGCGCAAGAGTTTTTAGCATTTTCATTGATTGATGGCCGACCGGTCACCTAATCGTTTCGGCGCGATCGACGCCTTACCTTATCGTTTTGAGCGTTTCGGCGGCTAGGTAAAGTTGATGAACAGGCCCTAGCCGGTACGAGTGGAACGGGGTCGGATGCGAACCCGTAGAAAGCAAAACCTCGACCGATGAAAAGTAACGGGCGACTCGTAGCCGGGAGCGCGGGCGGCTCGCCCGCTGGTAGGGAGGAGTCAACCTGGGCCGAAGCCCTCCGACGTTCGTCAACCATTCACCGTGTTAAGTGGCATGAAGGCAGAGAAAACAGAGTAACGCGGCCCGCCCGACCGGTTGGCGTGGTCCATTTGTGACCGCGTCTAAATCCACGGAGATCGTGTCGTCGACCGACCATCTGCTGTCTCTGTTTTCTCTGTTGCCTCCTGTAAAACTGGTTCTGCCTTATCACACATGGTACTGACCCGATGGCCAAGAGACTCCTCAATTCCGAAGTGCCCGTCAAATGTACGACATGCTTTAGCTTGTCGACGACGCGGTGAACTCAACTTGGTTCAAGGGCGACGGAGCGAGAACATCTGCCGCCCAAAAAGCGGGCTCCGAACTTAAGCGCCTTTACCGTGGGCTCAGCAAGGCTTGCCTACTTCTTCTCTTCAAAATAGGTCCAGAAACTATTGCCTTCCGCGGTAACCACTAGCCGCAATCCGGCAACGTCTCCCTCATCCTTGATCCAATGCGGCTCTGCGTGGACTGGTTTGGGTACGTCGATCCCGGCCCAAACCCAGTAGCTAAGTCCTTCATAACCGACCAAGGAAAAGTGACCGGCGTCATCGGTGGATGCCCTTGCGACTCCACGGTCAGGTCTAGTTGAATCCACCAGGTATACTTCAATACCTCCCGCTGCCTCGCCATTCGGCCACAAGACCGTGCCTTCTATGGTTCGCTCGCGCAGCTTTGCCGGCAAGCGAAAAACCAGATCCTTGCGTTGATCACCGACACCTAGCTTGATCACAGTTGCCTGCGTACGGTCTTGAACACCGGGATAGTATGTTTGCGGGTATGGTTGCTCTTGGTCCGGTGAGTCAGTCAGGTTGTAGCCCAACAAATACTCTCCGGGCGGGATCTCAGTGAATTCGAACTTGCCATTGGGATCGTCACCATACTCCGTCCCCATTTCGTCAAAGATGGTCAAGGGGCCGACCCGTTTCGAATTGACCAGAACAAGCTTAGCCTTTGGCACGGGCTTTCCTTCCAGGTCGACGATCTGACCGGAGACGCGATTGTCCGGCATCGCATAAAATGAATTGTGCGCGCTTCCGCGGTCGTGGACTTTTACGGTCTTTACCAGAAAATCGGTTTGCAGGTACTGCGGTGGCAGCACGACGGCGACTGTGTATTCTCCGGGTCGAAGACCAGTTACCTCGTATCGACCGTCACCATCGGTTTTCAGTCGGATAGGTTTTCCTTGTTTTCTCGTAATTGTGACCGGTATGTTTGCCAGTCCCCAGGTTTGCTGTGACATATTATCAATTCCTCGCGGCCCGGCCTCGGTAACGCGTCCAGCGATGATGACGCCCGAGCCCTTGACGGGGAGTTGGCGCAGGACCGTCAGGTCGTCCGTCGCTTCATCTAACGGACGGGTACGGGTACAGATGTTTGTCGACAATCGCTTATTGGGTTCACCATAAGCATAGATCAAATAACGGGTGTTCCGTTGAAACCAATACCCGCAATCGCCGCCGCCCGTGCCCGAATGGATCGTTACCTTTTTCCTGCCTTCAACACCGCTGAAAACTTCCTGGACCGAAAAATAAATTTCGCCCACATCGTAGGTAGTCGTTTGACCCGCCGTATCGGTTAAAGTCTTTTGCTCCAGTGAGCCAACAACCTCACCCACAAAAACCGCGGACGCACCGCCAAAAGCGTCCCGAACACTATCATCGCTGGCACAGGAACACGCTTGTGCCGTTGACGGAAATCCCACGAAACAAACAATTGCGATGACATAGGAAAAGAGTGAAATATGGGTTCTAGTCATGAGTAGATCCTAAGCAATGTTTGGCAAACTCAAATTTGAATTGGTTGACGGCAATGAGATGCCCAGATCGGATCTAGCGTGGCCTCACGCGCCACGCGGTCTTTCGCGAGGTAGATCTGAGATCACGCAAACATTCCGCCAGCCGGAGCGGATGGCCCGCATATTGTCAAGGCTGTTAATATCTGGCCCTGTTGGTGTTACGGAGTGATGTGGCGCCAAAATTGGTACATAGCTCGAGCAGCAACTCGTCATCGCAGGGGTCCGAGTTCGTCACGCAGATCGGTGGCGATCTTTCTTACGCCCGGATCGGGGTCGGTTAGGGCTCGTGCAAATATTCGGTGGTAAGGGCCGCTACTCGAACCGTTCATCCAATCGTACACACGAATCGTAACGCGCAAAGAACGGGCACGAATTGCCGGGTCGGGGCTTTCAAACCCCTCGGCGGCCGTCTCGCCGTAATAGGCGTAAATCGCCGCCGGATAAGCATTGCCGCACCATCCCTGATATCCGGTATAAAATTCAAGCGGCGGGTCCCGGTCCGTTGGAGTACCACTATGAACATATTGCCGTATCTGCCATTGAGTATGCGTAATCATCGAAACATGATATGCGGCGGCCACCAGCACGAAGACAAAAAGGACGGCCAGCGGCCCGTAACGCAGGTGAGTTAACCAGCGGCTGCTGACCGGCGGGATCTTTCCCGCGGCCGCGAGTTCTAAACCGATCCAGGTAAACAGCCAAACACCGGCAACGCTAACATTGATCTCGAACGGTAAGCGAAACCGCCAAAAGATCGAACCCATCAGCAGTAGCGCCAATGGTGACAGCAAACCGGCCAACAAACGTAGCGCGAAGCGAAACATTAATACCCTCGGTGATAACCAAAAAAAGAAAGCATTAGTTTAGACAAACGCACTCGCAGAATGTTCCGCGTTTGAGCGATGAAGGTCAGGTTAATTTACCCCGAGCCAGGCCGGGCTAATTGTTTTGGCGAAGGTAGGGTAGTTTAAAGTCTTCCGCTTAGAAAAATGATGAGTGGGCCAGGGCGGAGTGAGAATTAGCTAAAGGTTCCTATCGGCCAGGTGAAGGGCGAGCTAATAACCACCGTATAACGCAACCGCGTCCGGGTGAGTCCAGATCAGATCGAAAAATTCTCCGACACCATTTGACACGACGTGTGGCGGATCACCGTTCAGGTAGTCAACGCAGACTGAGGATCGCTCCGCTGATTCATACCGGAAACCGAAGAAGTACGAGTCGATCGACATATCTCCGAACAACAAAAGCGGACTTTGATGGCGGGCATTCTCTTCGGTCACGCGATCCAAAGTCCACAGCTGGAATAGGTGCGGATCCATTTCATCGCTCGTCATTCCGCCCGTTAACAAATAGAGCTGAACCACATCCCGCGAGAAAGCCAGCCCGGTGGTTTGTAACGCGGCGACTACTCCGACTTCCGTTCGCGGCGGTAAAAGGTTCAGGCCCAGGCTTTCCCATTTCGCGATACATTCTTCCATCTTCCTATCTTACGCCAGCTTATTCTGAGCGGGCGGCAAGGGCGAAAGAATATCCACCACCACGCGCCACTTTCCGTTGCCATCGCGCTTCCAGACCCGCGCGTAATAACCCTTTAGCCCGTTTGGCGCGCCGGTCTCGAAACTGCCGTAGGTGTAACCCAATTCGCCCGAAGCGGCGATGTCGCTGAACATCGTCCTGCCGGAATAGGAAAAAGTCTGCGTCGCGAGCCAAGTCTTTACCGCTTCTGCGCCGAGGGCGGGCATCGTGCGTGGGCGATGGACGCGCGCGTCCGCGCTCAGCCATTTGCCCCAGGTCGCAGAGATCGTGCCCTTGGCCGAGGCGGCCATAAGCTCGCCTTCGGCCTTGAGCATTTTTGCCAACTCATCTTTGGCGTTCAGCTTCTGCTTCTTTGGCAACGTGGTCGTGGCGCTCAGATACGATGCGGTCAACGGTGCGACGGCAGTCGGAACGCCTGCACCCAGGTCCAACACCACCAGCCACGAACCGTCGGCCTGTTTTTTCCAGACCGAGAAGAAGATCCCATTACGCGTGGGCCGCTTATTCTCGCCCGTGTCTTCATACACCACCGGACCGGTGTTGTATCCCATATCGCCCGCGGCAGAAATATCACCCCATACCGGCGCCCAATTCAGCGTCACGGGCAGCGGGAATGTCTCCGGTTCTTGCTTCAAAAAACCCGCGCGAACTTTCTCCGGATGCGGCGTAAAGGCGATCGCATCATCAGCGAAATACTTAATGAAGGATTCACGCACTCCGCGCTCAAAACCAAGTTTGGCAAACGCACGCTCGGTGGCCACCATCGCACCCTGATCGACCGAAGCGATCTGGTCCTGCGCCACAACATTTAAGGTCAGCGAGAAGAGTAGCAACGCCGCGATAGTAAATTTTTTCATATTTGGTTTTCCGGCTCTCTCGTTTCAGACGAGTCGCCGGTTCGGCCGTACGGCTGGATCAATCAAACCGTTGTCAAAGTTACGACATTTGGGAGTAGGTCACCCTAACCCAACGATGGGGACCAACACCAGTAAATGTTGATGAGTGGGCCTAGGCAGGTGCGAATTGAATCTGGGCGGATGCGGCCCCTTGTTCAATAAGTAAAAGAAGGCTACAACTTAGCTACCCTGAGCTGCATTCGCCAACCAGTTAGTTGATCACTCGCCCTGGGGCCGAAGTGATCCATCCAAAGGAGAAAAGCATATGTTTCTGAAGATCGCGACCGGATTGGCCCTCTTGGGGTTACTGCTCGGAGGCTTCCTTTCGATCCTGCAAGAGCTATTATTGTGGGCACGAGTGTTATCACCCGCCAGCTTTATGGTATTTCGTTTGATGGGTATCGCGGTGCCCCTGATCATTTACGTACCTTTGATGG
>JBDSEC010000191.1:0-6063 GCA_039920205.1 Pyrinomonadaceae bacterium | reverse complement strand
GAAAGGCCGACATCGCGGTCTACCGTGACGGCAGTGGGGCTCCGGATACCTTCTATGTGTTACCAAGCAGCGGCGGCGCGGTTCGGGCCCAAAACTTTGGGGATTTCGCTAGTGACTTCATTATTCCGGCGGATTTCGACGGCGATGGCAAGACCGACTACGCAGTTTGGCGTGGCGGTGGAGTTGGAACTAACGGAACTTGGTATTGGCTGCGAAGTTCGGACGGCGCGTTTGCCGGGCAACAGTTTGGTCTTGGTGGAGCATTCGGCGTCCGTGACCTGCCGGTTCCGGGTGATTACGACGGTGACGGGAAGACCGACCTGGCGGTTTGGCGGCCCGGCGCACCGGGCGTCTTCTATCACTTAGGATTAGTGTCGGGCTTTACACAGGCGCCCTTCGGCACGACCAACGATACTCCGCCTGCATTTACCCTGCAAACCAGGTAGTTCCAGCTCTCTTATTGGCGGCGTCGGTTGACCCGGCGCCGCCGGTGAAGCGAGCGGAATTGAATTTCTAACCGCTGTCACCCGTGTAATACGTTAGCGCCAAGAAAACGGACAGTGAAAAATATCAAATTCACGTTAGGTGCCGTGTTAATTACGTCAACGGCAGTTTCGGCGCAGAGCGACAAATCTCTGCCGCGAAAATCCAAAGGTGGTTTCGGAACGCCTCGGACACGCTTCGATCGTTTTGACGTTGGACACCTATTCGCACGTACTACCGACGATGCAAAAAGATGCGACTAGCAAGCTCGAAAAAATGATGTTTGGATAGATCAGATTCGAGTTTGGCGCACACCTGGCGCACACAAGTAAAAAGGCAAGCTTAGCGGCTTGCCTTTTCTTTCTGCTAAATGATTGCGTTTATTAGACTTAAAATGGTGCACCCGGCATGACTCGAACATGCGACCTTCTGATTCGTAGTCAGACGCTCTATCCAACTGAGCTACGGGTGCGCTTTTGACGTACAAGCGAATTAGCAATTTTACGGGCGAGGCGAAAGGGTGTCAAGCGTGCGAATAGCTGACCAATACCTGTTAGCCGTTAGTGGTTGGCCGTTAGCCAGATTTCGGACGTTTGGTGCTCGCGTTTTGAGGTTCGCGTAATGAGTTCCGCCGTCAGTCGGCCCCTTCCGGACGCCTCACCAAACGTCCAAATCTTAGTTACAGTTGTCGCGAGTCAATGTTTGGATTCTGAAGCTTCACGGCATTTGCCGTGTGGGACCGCAGACCGTGCAGTGACGAGATTCTGGCCCGCCGTCTGGACGCCGGTTGGCAGCCCCGTCCGTCGATATTGAAAGAAGGCGACGTGGTCGTGGGCCACGCCGCCCGCAAGTTTAGAAACAATCAAAGAATCGACTGTGCATAATGTGCTGCGCAGTACTTCGGTCTTTCCAGCGCCCGGTGCTTGATCTAGCCACTTTCGGTCGCCTAGAAAGGCAAGGGAATGCCAAAAAAGCCCGCGGCAATTTTGCCGGCGAAGAGAAGCGACTTATAGATCTTTTGCTTCGTTGATGACGCGCCTTTCAGTGACGCGATAATAGTCTGAATCGTGGCCTTTTCCTCGTCAGTTCCGACGCCGAGCCCGAAAGTTTCCGCAATTTTTTGCTTAGCTTTATCCTTGTTTCCCCCGGCCAGTAAAGCCTGAGCGGCGTCCAGCCCTTCCTTTACTTTTTGTGTTGGCTTGAAAACGTTAATGCTAAACTCGCCAATGATCTCAGTTGGTTTCTGCGCATTGTAGATCTGAATGATGACTGGGGCCGAATTAACGTATGCATCGCCACCCTTTTCAAGCTCGCTCTTAATCAGGTTTAGGTTGGCATTTGAAAGATCGATCTTTGCCTCGTACTGTTTGTCCGCCACCTTTGTCGTGATCGTTCCCAACCCAATATTCCCCTTTCCATCAACGAATTGCCACCTATTGTCTATGTTTCGCGTTAACTTGTAGCGAAGGGTCAAAATGTCTTCCCTGAGTTCAAACGAGATCTTGTCCTTAGTAAGATACGTTAACGACTCCTTGGTGAACGGAAAGGTCGTTTTGCCGCTTAAGGGAACCAACTCATCCGAACTACCCTGGATCACGATGCTATTCGCACCCTCGCCTAGCTTGTCCGGACTAATATTGATCTCAAAGATTGTGTTCGGGTCGAATTTCCTAAATGAAACTCCATTGAGAAAAACTTCGATCGTTCCGCGAGCTGAAGTAGTGAGCCTAAACAGTACGTTGCCCGCATCATCCGGTTGAACTTTGACTGTGTCAGGGTTAGCTAAAACATACGGCACAAACTTGTTGATCTGTACCAATCTAAGTGTCGAATTCTTAATTCTGACTTCCGATGTCGATGGCACAATTTCAATCGAATAATCGCTTCCTTCCAGCAAGTTGAATGCAGGCGTCTTGGTTAAGATGATCCTTGATTTATGATCTTTGTCGCCTTTAGGCACGACGATATCCGCACCGTCCTGGCGGGCGGCGACATTACCGCTGGCGTCTTTCAGTTGTACGGTGACGCGTAGGTCAACATTCAACGACGCATTCACAATGAGCTTATCTTCAGTCGGTCTAATCAATTTTGAGTCAAAGAATGCTTCAATTTGTGAGGTCCTTACACATCGGTTAAACGGATTGTCGATCGTGTATCGGTCTGTCTTTGTTGCCCCCGCCGGATCAACGTACGAATATTCGACTCTAAGGGAAATTGTGGCCCAATTTTGGCTCAATTGAGAAGAATCAGACCCGTACCCCCATAAACATCGCCAAGGATCACTCCCGTTGGGGATAATAGGGATGATCTCGATCTTGCGTTTGTTGTTATCAGAAGCGATGCACTTGCTGATCCTAAAGGCGTTCGTTGTAACCGTACCAATTTCATCTGGTTCGGGCGTTCGCATTCTCATTTCAAGCTGCTCCGCATTATCAGGCGGGGCATCTGAAAGACTGGCAACAATTGGCTTAGCCAAATTGATCTGCTGTTGAGCATACGCTGAGATGGTCAGCATCCACAAAATACAGATTGCGATGAAGATCTTTGACATACAATTCTCCTGAAAAGATTTTAGTTGGAACACGCGTGGGAATTCCTAGCTACTAGTCATTCCGACGAATCTTGAAATTTGCAACGGCGCGGCTAAGGTTTTGCGTTCAAAAGTTGGCGCCTTCAATAATTGATGTGCAAAAGTGCGATAGTGTTTCAAAATTAGTGAAAGTCTCGTCTTTTGGGTGCTTTGGCGGCGAAGGCGAAGCAAAGTTCTACTTCTACCAAGAACGATAGGATAAATGTCATTAAGTTTTTTCCATTGAGCAATTACTTCGAGTTGTTTATCCACTTTGGATAACGCACGATAGCGAAAAGTGAGACGGCGAGTAGACTACACGCTATGGACCAGAGCCGAAAATATCTCTACTTCATGGTCGCCTTGGCGGTGAGCCTGTTCTTCACCGCGTTGGGTAAGGGGTGGGCCAACGCGTTCGCGGCGCTATTGTTTCTGGTGGCGATGATGGTGGCGGTCTGGTTCATCTCGCAAAACAAATGGCAGCGCATCGTTATGCTTAGTCTGGCCGCGCTGGCGGTCTTGCCGTTATGGGAGTTGGCGTTACTGCGCAACCCAATGGTGATCGAAACCGTCAACACCGGATTATGGATAATACTTACGTCATTTGTGGGTTCGATGATCTTCCGCGATATATTTCGCGCCCAAAGGATCGGCAGCGATCAGATCTACGGCGTTATCTCGGTCTATCTCTTGATCGGAGTATTCTTTGCCTTGATCTATCAGATCTTGGTGGTCTTTGAACCGAACGCGTTCTATTTCAATCCGATGAACTTCAAGGGCCCGGTCGGGAACGAAGGCGACCTGTTTTATTACAGCTTCATCACGCTTTCGACCGTCGGTTACGGAGACGTCAGCCCGGTGGCACCCATCGCACGCTCGGTCAGCGTCATTGAAGCGATCGTCGGCATCATGTATGTCGCGACCATGATCGCACGGTTTGTCGCCAGTCATTCAGGTCGAGAGAATGATCAATCAAGATAAGAGTGGGGCCGATTCTTTCGGCCCTAGGCAGGGGCCACCGATGAAGCTAAAATGCCGCCCATGAAATACTACTGCATTGCCCAAATGGAAATCACCGACCGAAGTTGGGTGCCGGATTATGTCGAGAACGTCACCAAAATGGTCGAGGCCGCGGGTGGCCGCTATCTGGCGCGAACGGCAAGGGTCGAGAAGTTGACCGGCGATGACGAGGTGCCACAATTCGTGTTGATCATCGAATGGCCGTCGCGCGAGGCGGCGTTGGATTTCTTCGCCAGCGATGCCTATCGTCCCTACCGCGAAAATCGCGAGGCCGGCGCCCAGAACGAATTTCTGCTGGTCGCGGGTGAAGACATTGCCAAGGTTGCGATGGTGTCCGACTAACCCGGACTAGCGCACGTAGTAGCCTTGCCGGGTGCGAGCCAACAGGTCCGGCTTGTCCAACTCTATCCGAATGTCGCGCCAACGGTCGGGCCGCTTCACGCCTACATTCGACGACTGATAAGTAACCGTATACAACGTTCGTAGATCGGCCGCCACCTCACCATATAAACGGCTCATATCTTCCAGATTATTGATCGCGTTCAACCGTCCGCCGGTCCGGTCGGCCATGATCTGCAGCCGAGCGCGCGCGGCAGTAAATAGCGCTATCTGCAGCGGGCTCGGGTCCGGCAATCGCTTCGGGTCGCCGGTCGGCAAGGCCAGCGGGTAGATCGTTACAAATTGGCGATCGGCCGCATTCAGGACTTGCTGTAAGATCGCGCTTTTCTCGGGCTTGATCGAGCCAACGGCCTCGTCTACGGTTGAGGATCGGCCCACCGCCAGGCGGTCCTCGACCTTCATCGAAGTATCACCGCCGTCGGTCAAAACCACGATCGCCTTCCGCCGCTTGCCCTGACCTTTCAGCTTATCGAGCGAGAATTGAAGCGCCTTATAAAGATCGGTTTCGCCCTTGCCGTCTGCAATATCGATCGCATAATAGAGATCCTTGCGGTCCGAGGTAAAGCCGGAAAGGGCTTCAACCTTCTTGCTGAACGCAACAATGCAAACCCGGTCTTCGGGCCCAAGCGCATCCAAAAAGCGTTTCGCGGCCAATTGCAGATTCTGCCGAAACTGCTTGGTCGAACCGGACACGTCCAGCAGCATGACCAGACTGAACGGCGCCGTAGTCATTTCAAAATTATCGATCTTTTGCTTGACGTTGTCTTCGTAAACCGCAAAGTTGTTCATCCCTAGATCCAGGATGGGCCGGCCGCGCCGATCCACAACGCCAACATTCAAACGCACCAAAGCCGAATCGACCGTGATCGGATCGTCGTCATTGACCACTTGCGCGTCCGCCGCGCTTGCAGCCCAAGCGATGATGGCCAAAGCCAGGACGGCAGTCGCGATCGTTTGAGGAAAAACCCGCCGCGCGAATCGATAGTTCACCATAAAACCCAGTAATTAAAGGATCTATTATCGGAAAGGCCACACATTACCGCGTACGCCCAAGCAAAAATGACTACCTGTATCGGACGCCGCGGACACGGCGGACGTTGCTTATTCAATTCGTAATACGGCTCCGAACTAGGTCTATTTCGGTGACTGCGTGGTCGCCGCCGGCGCATCACCGGCCGGCTTGCCCAAAAACCGGTCCGCCGTCATATAGCCGACGGTGATCGCGATGATCAACAATCCACCCAATAGCTTCGGCGGGCTTGGGACGGGAATATCGAAATACCGGCACCCGGCTCCGATCGAAAACGCCAGCAAAAAGCTGACCAATATCTTTATCATCATAGAATTCCTTTCCGTTTCAGTGCGCGGAAACCAGCATCTCATGCGGTGGCTAGGCCAGGCAATACCCGCAAACGAGCAAATCGGCGCGATGAAGCGGCTCAATTCCCGCGCAAGGTCGCGGTCCGGGCGCAACAACGTTCGATCTCTGCCCGGTTCATTCGACCGATCAACATCATTCCAAACATTTTGTAATCCGCGATGAACGACCACAACGGGTGCCTGAAGGTGGCGGGCCGGTTGTGCTCGATAAA